>CAYSHJ010000046.1:0-1855 GCA_964430385.1 uncultured Planctomycetaceae bacterium | reverse complement strand
AACACCCTTTTCAAAGTCGCCGATAAATCGCGGTGCGAGGCTCACCAGCTTCATGCCCTGCGACAGACATTGGTCCGCGATGATGTAGTGCTCGGCGAGTGTTGTTGGATGCTCCGTCTCATCGACGCTCAGTTCGATCTCGAAGTCGCGGCCAGCCGATGCCTGCACGTGGCGGATGTGGTCCGCCAGCTTCACCGCTTGATTGATCGCTCGTCCGTACTTCACGTCCGCTTGCCAGCCAGCTCGCTCGCTGAAGTCGATCGCCGTCCCGGTCGATAATGTGATACGACGACCTTGGTAACGAGGCAGCCACGTCACCTCGTTTTGAATCGCCTGGAAGCGTTCGCGCAGAGTTGACTCGTCGTAGCCGTCGGCACGCGGATCAACAGCCTCGGACGGGTCGATCGTGAAAAACACGAAGCCGCAAGAGGCCGTTCGATCGACATCTTCGGGAGTCTTCAGGTGATCGGCGTCCGCTCCGCTGATGCCCGTCCAGCCAGCCGCTTGCAGACCGCGCACCGCATCGCCGATGACCTGCTCCGGCGTACGCTGTGTGCGAGTCATTTCTCGAATCGACTGTTGCGGAAAGATCGGTTCAATCCCCGTCGGAACTCGCTGCATCGCCGCCACGTGTCCCGGAGTCGCCAGTCCCAACCGATCTCCAAACCCGAAGCTTGGTTTCAATCCCAGCGTCTGAAATGGCATGTTGGACCTCGGCAAACTGGCTGACTATTGAGTCAGCAGAATAACGCTCGCCCACAAACCCGCCCAGCGAGTCCGCAACCACAATGGCCTGGCGGCGGCGGCGCACAAGTTCCTGATGACATGCCTTTCGGCCACAACTAGACTCTCCCGTCGTCTGAAATCCCCGTTTAAGACCGGCGCACAAATAAGTGTCGTAACCGCAGTCGTGAGACTTCGGTCCGAACTCGCACGAGTTCGGCTACTGTCGACAGTCGTTTCGGCACCGGTCCTTAGGTCTTGCTTCGCGGAGCCGCAAGGATGCGATGTCGATTGCTGTCTTGGAGCGCTGTCAGTTCGAGTCTGTTGGTTTTGGCGACCGTGGTTCCCGCCGCCGATCCCCCTCCGTCTCCGGAAGGCGCATTGAAGCTCGTTCCACGGCAGCGGGACGTCGAGATCGAGACGCCCAAGCCCGCCGAAGTCGCCAAGTGCGTCGTCAAGGCGGAGCAGTTGGGCAAGGCGGTCGGCTGGGTCGTCAGCGCGCCGAACGGGCAAGTGCTGCGTCGCTTCCTGGACACGAACAACGACAACGAAGTCGATCAGTGGCGCTACTACAACAACGGCATCGAGGTCTATCGCGAGATCGACATCAATTTCAATCAAAAGCCCGATCATTACCGGTGGCTCAACACTGGCGGCTCGCGTTGGGGCGTCGATTCCAACGAGGACAAAAAGATCGACGAATGGAAGATTCTCTCCGCCGAGGAAGCGTCACGAGTCGCCGTGAACGCGATGCTGGAAAACGATGCCGACGCCCTGCGGATGGTTTTGGTGAATCAGCAAGACCTGGAGCGTTTGAAAGTCGCGGCGAAGTTCAAGAAAGACATTCTCGCGAACGTCAGCAACCCGGCGGCCAAGCTGCGTGATGTGCTGAGCAAATCGCGATCGCTCACACCGACCGCTCGCTGGATGCGATTCGACGTCGCCTCGGCGATGCCCAGCGTCATTCCCGCCGACGACGGCAAGGTTGCCGTCGATCTGATGCTGTACGAGAACGTGATGGCGATCGTCGAGATCGCAGGAACGCCGCCCAAGAATTCGCTGATCGTGCAGATCGGCGAGATTGTGAGAGTCGGTGACGTTTGGAAGTTGACGCAAATCCCGCTGCCCATCG
>CAYSHJ010000045.1:0-3600 GCA_964430385.1 uncultured Planctomycetaceae bacterium | reverse complement strand
CACCTGGATTTGTCTGCGTGTTCAGTATCCGATCTCGCTTACCGAGTTCGGATTCTGACGATTGTGCCGGTCAGGCAGGGCTGCAGCGAAGGCTGGCAGCTCTGGCTACGATCATCGAGCTTCGGAAACCGTGCGGATTGTCAGACACGCGGAGTTGTCATCGGGATCTTTGTGACGAGCTCGAACACTCATCCTGACCGACAGCTTGGGATGGCGATCAATGCCGGCAGCGTGGTCAGAGCGATTTCGACAGCGGTTGGAAGAACGCCATCCGGCAGACGCTCAACATGTCACGGCCGTGGTCGATGCGATCTTGGCGGTGGCCGCGTGGCTGGCCTGGATTGCGAGTGATTCGCTGGGGTGGGAGCGTTCGCGAGACGCTTTAGTCAGCCGCAGTCCGTTGTTCGGAGAGGCTCCGCGTTCGGCGGCGCTGGGCGAGTTCTGTCGGCTGTTGAGTTTGTTGGTGAAGTATCAAGTCGGTCTGCCAGAAGCTGCACGACTCGCGGCGAGAAGCGTTCGCGACGTCGATCTGCACACGGCGTGCCTGGAAGTGGCTCGCGACATCAGCCTGCTGGAGATGGCCGAACGAGCCAACAATCTGGATTGGGCGTTGTCTGCGCTGGCCGATTCGAGGGAACGTTCGCTGCAGTATCGTTGGCAGTTGGCGCTGACCCAGTCTGCCCCCGTGTTCACCGTTGCGGCCGGTTTTCTGGTGATGCTGATCTGTGTGGCGTTCATCATGCCGCTGGTCAAGCTGCTGAATGAATTGAGTTGAGACGATCCATCACAATCCCCACCGGGCCTGCCCCGGTGGCTCGCGGGCTTTTCCACTACTCGAAAGCATTCCACATGCGACGACGAATTCAGACCGCGAACGTGGTTATTGAGATTCGGCCGGTCTAAGGATGCTCCGCAACGTCGTGACGTCACCATCGTCGCGGATTTCCCGGCCAACCTGCCACAGCGTTCACGCACACGACTCGTGCGGCAGATCGATCTGTGAAATTGGAGAATTTGAAATCGGACATTCCCGTTTCATTTGGAAAGGACTAGGTCATGCCTCACCACATTCATCCCGCTCACCCGCTCGCCTGCCAATTGCGCCGACGCAGCGGTTTTACCCTGATTGAGTTGCTGGTCGTGATCGCGATCATCGCGATCCTGATCGCGCTGCTACTGCCGGCCGTGTAACAGGCTCGCGAGGCGGCTCGCCGGACGCAGTGCAAAAACAACCTGTGCCAGATTGGACTGGCGATTTCCCTTTGCAAGGGAACAACTCCGGGATTGGTGTGCCCGTCACTACCCAACACGTTGGCGGATTCTCCAGCCATCACACTGGCGGAGCGCACTTGATCCTGGGCGACGGCTCGAGCCGATTCCTCAATGTAAAGAATGATTCAGCAGACGCTCGATCAACTCGCCAACCGCGCCGATGGACCGTTGATCAAAGAAATGTTTTTAACCCCGATCATGCACAGCGCCGTCGGGTACACGCACCGTTCGCCGGGCATTCGGATTGGCGAGAATACCGAATAGTGCCGATTTCGGCCTGGCACAGGAGTTCGCGTGAAAATGACAAATCAGGCCGAAGTCAGCCGCGCATTCTGCCGAATTTATGCCGCAAGTGATTGCTTGACAAAGAGAGTCGTCACCACTAAAGACTCCCCCGTTGCCGGGCATCGGCCTGGCGCAGACATCATTGATCCGAAGCTTCGAGGTTGTCACAGATGGCTCTTGCATGCGTCGAGGCGAAAGTTTCCCCACACACCGGAGCCACCACCGAAGAGTGGTTGGAACTCACTCCGCAAGGTGATCGGGCTTTGATTGTCGACCTTCGCGACGACGATGAAGGCGGGGACTTTGGAGGCGGCGAAGACGACGGCTTCGAGGAGTTCGAAGACGACGACGATGACGATGACGACGACTTTGAGGACGACGACTTTGACGACGACGACGACGACTTCGAGGACGACGACCTGGAAGAGGACGAGCTGGAGGAAGATGAACTCGAAGACGAGATCGACGACGATGATGACTTCGACGACAGCGATGACGACGCTGGGATCGACGAAGGAGCCGAGGATGAATAGTTCCTCGATCAATGGGAAAGCCACGGCATGCTCGGACTCGCCCAACAAATCAAGGAGTCATCGGCTTTCGTTCGTTCGCGCTGGTCTGGTCCGCCGCGAGCAGGCTTAGTCCTGGGTACCGGGCTCGGCGGGCTGGCCGAGCAAGTCGCGAACAAGACCGTGATTCCCTACGGCGAGATTCCACATTTCCCGGAATCGACTGTGCAGTCTCACGCCGGTCAGTTGGTCTGCGGAGAACTCAAGGGCGTGCCGATCGTGGCGATGGAAGGCCGCTTCCATTTCTACGAAGGCTACTCGATGCAGCAGGTCACGTTCCCCGTGCGCGTCATGAAAGCCCTCGGAGCCGACACGCTGGTCGTGACCAACGCGGCCGGGGGCCTGAACCCGAAATTCGAGTTGTCTGACGTCGTCGTCATTGACGATCAAATCAACTTGATGGGGGACAATCCGCTTCGGGGCATCAACGACGACAACCTCGGCCCGCGTTTTCCGGACATGTGCGAGCCTTACGACCGCGGGCTGAATTGGCTCGCGTTGCGGTCGGCTATGGAACTGGGCATCACGGCTCACAAGGGCGTCTTCATCGCCGTGGCCGGCCCGAACCTGGAGACGCGCGCCGAGTACCGCATGTTGCGCGGCATGGGAGCCGACGTGGTCGGCATGAGTACCGTCCCCGAAGTGATCGTCGCCAAACATGCCGGCCTGCGAGTCCTCGGTTTCTCGATCGTGACCGACCTTTGCCGGCCAGACGCTTTGGAGCCGATCGATCTCCCAAAGATTCTGGCCGTCGCAGCCCAAGGAGGCGAAAAGTTGTCGCGACTGATTCCGCGTGTGTTGGCGCAGCTTTCGTGAAGAGGTGCCTGCCGAGGAGGCCGTAGCCCGATTTATCTGTTGAGATGTTGTGTAGTCTTACGGGCCACTGGTCGTTTCTTTTCGCGGTGCTGCCTATGAATTCAGACCGACAAACATCACCAAATCCGTCCGAAGCCGAGGCCGTGTCTTTGTCGTCGCCGACGCTGCCAGCATCGGTGATGCCTTCGGCATTGGAAGCGAGCGGACGCTGGCAGCGTCCACCACGGAATGTGCAGATCAAGTTCTCGGCCGGGACGCTGATTCTGGAGAAGGCGTCCAAAGCCATGGCCGATGACTTGTTGCCGGCCGGGACGTGGGTGTGGGACGCGCGGGTCTCGGCCTGGCGATGCGATGCGTTGCATTATCGAAAGTTGCGTGAGCGATTGGCGCAGACGCGGGCCAACGTGATCGACGAAGTCGCCTGGTGGAAGTCGGTGCGATGGCCGCAGGTCGCTCTGCATGAACTGCGAGCCGATCAAGTCGCGGCCGTGACCGCTTGGAAAAAAACTCAAGCCGCCGTGGTCGTGATGCCGACTGGCACGGGCAAGACCGAAGTGGCCCTGACCATCCTGCGCGATTTGGCGATTTCGACGTTGGTGGTCGCGCCGGTACGGGACTTGATGTATCAATGGCATCGCCGCCTCTTGCAGGGATTGGG
>CAYSHJ010000044.1:0-14994 GCA_964430385.1 uncultured Planctomycetaceae bacterium | reverse complement strand
CGCGGCATGTCCGTAGAAAATCGGCCCGCCGAAAGCGACATGCTCGGTGGTGTTGCCGTCACAGCGGATCGTCAAGTGCCGGCCGGTCATCACGAATTCGGACTGGTTGGTGCCAGGCTTGCCGAAGATCGCGATCGTCTGCTGCTTGCCGTAGCCGTCCGCGTCATCCTTGAGCTGCTTACGAATGCGGTCGTGCCAATCCTTGTTGTACAGGCCCCAAAAGATCGACTCGATGAGATCCTTCTGGTCCTTGGTAAAGAAGTCGCTGCCGATGCCGTATTCCTTCACGGGCACGATCTGCCAATTGTTCGAGACGTACGTCCGCAACGGCGCGTTCGGGTTGCGGTCATCGGCGTACTCCCCGGGGAAGCAGATTTCTTCGCGCTGCTTCTCGTTCAGCGAGTCGTAGAGTTTCTTGACTAGCGATTCGGGAGCACTCGCGTTCGCTGTGCTCGTCTCTTCCGCGGGGAGCACTCGCGGCAGACTCATGGTCACCGCGGCGGTCGCACCCACTGTTTGCACAAAGCGACGTCGACTGATCGCTTCCGGCCCCGGACCACCACACTCAGGACATCGCTCGCTAACAAGCATGGGCTCTCCTCGATCGGTTTAGGTCCGGTGTCAGCCAAGCATCGACGCGAGAATTTACCATCGTCTTCTCAAAACGCAAATGCAATTCTCTTGGAATCAATACAAACTCAGCACTGGAAACCCGCAACCCAAGCTCTCAAACAGGACAAGGATTCTTAATCCTCTTCCCACCGCAAAGCCAACCGACAACAATCCGCGAGTATTCCAGTGATCGTGAATTTGCCTCGAAGCACTTCGCTCGCTGATTCCGTTTCGTGAAGGTCGGACGATTGCCAATCGAATCTTTCGAGAACGCTCACGGAGGAGCAAACATGTCCGCCGAACTGAGATGTTTGGTCGAAACATCGCTGCTGTCGAAGCACGAACTTGATCAGCGAGCACAATCCATCTTCGAGAACGTGCTGCAATCGTCGCGGTTCATCGGTCAACCGAATTTTGACGCCCTGAGTGACGACGACCTGGCCCTGTTCTTCGATCAGTACGATCAGAGATTTTACCGCGGAGCGTGTCAGCAAACGCTCGACGCCATGGGCAGTCCGCTGACGTTTCGCGTTTCACCCAGAATGACTCGCACCGGCGGTAAAACGACGAAAATCGTGCCGCGGGCCGGTCGTGGCTTGGCGGCGGTGCCACGTTTCGAAATCGCCGTCTCGTCAACGTTGCTGTTCCAAACGTTTCACGACTTTGATCGGCCGATCAAAGTGACCGGCCTGGCGTGTCACAACCGGCTCGAAGCCTTGCAGCGCATCTTCGAGCATGAGTTGGTGCATCTCATCGAGATGTTGCTGTGGCAAACGTCGTGTTGTGCCGCATCGCGGTTTCGAGGCATCGCCTCGCGGTTCTTCGGGCACACGGAATCGACGCATCAGCTCATCACGCCCGACGAACGTGCCCGTGAGAAGTTCGGAATCCGTCCCGGCGATCGCGTGAAGTTTGTGCTCGACGGTTTTCCCTACATCGGCGTCGTCAACCGCGTCACCAAGCGGGCGACCGTGCTCGTCGAAGACACCCGTGGCCCGAGATACTCCGATGGCCGACATTACGCCAAGTTCTACATTCCCGTCGCGATGCTCGAACGTTGTGCGTAAGCTGTACGGCGGCGTTGTCTTTCCAAACCGGTTTTGCCACAGTCCGCTCACGGTTGTGGTGCCCTTGACCCTCAAACAATCGGTCCTATTCCGTTTGGACTTTCAGAAACAAGCAGACAGAGTCAGAAACAAGCAGACAGAGACAGAAACAAGCAGACAGAGACAGAGATGGCGAAGAAGACGATTGCTGACGTGGACGTTCGAGGCCAAGCGGTGCTCATGCGAGTGGACTTCAACGTGCCGCTTGACCAGAAACAGAACATCACCGACGACCTGCGAATTCGCATGGCGATTCCGACGATCAAGTCGGTGCTCGATCGCCACGGCCGAGTGATTTTGATGAGCCACCTTGGTCGCCCGGAAGGGAAGGGCGTCGAGCCGGAGTTCAGTCTCAAACCGGCCGCCGTGCGATTGGCGGAATTGCTGGGCCGTACCGTCGAGTTCGCGACCGACACCGTCGGCACGGATGCGTCCGCGAAGGTGCAGGTTCTCAAAGATGGCGAAGTGTTGTTGCTGGAGAACGTTCGCTTCAACCCCGGAGAAGACGAAAAGAAGCTGACGAAGACCGACGGGAACCGCACCGACGCGGCGTATGTCAATTCGCTCGCGGCGTTCGGCGACGTGTACTGCAACGATGCCTTCGGCACGTGCCACCGATCCGAGAACGCGTCGATGTACTCCGTGCCGAAGGCGATGGGCTACAAGCCAAAGGTCATGGGATTTCTCGTCGAGAAAGAAGTCAAATACCTCGAAGACGCCGTCGCGCATCCGGCGCGCCCGTTCGTGGCGATCCTGGGTGGCAAGAAGGTCAGTGACAAGATTGGCGTCATCAAAAACCTGTTGTCGAAGTGCGATCAAATCCTGATCGGAGGTGCGATGGCCTACACGTTCGCGTTGGCCAAGAGGCTGAAGATCGGCAAGAGCTACGCAAAGTCGGAAGATGTGCCCCTGGCGAAAATACTTCTCGCCGACGGTGCGGCGAAGATCGTGCTCCCGATCGACACCTACTGCTGCGATGGTTTCGACCCCGACAACTACAACCCGAACGCGCCGAAAAAAGTTGTCCCGTTCGGCGAGGTGCCCGACTCGTTCGAGGGCCTCGACATCGGTCCCGATACCGTGAGGCGTTACGTCGGCATCGTGAAGTCCGCGAAGACGGTCGTCTGGAATGGCCCGCTGGGCGCGTTCGAGTTCCCGCCGTTCGACGCCGGCACGCGCGCTGTCGCGGAGGCGATCGCCAACTCATCCGCTGTGAGCATCATCGGCGGAGGAGACAGCGCCGCTGCGATCGAGCAAATGGGTTTCGCAAGCCAGGTGACGCACCTCAGCACTGGCGGCGGCGCGAGTCTCGAACTCCTCGAAGGCAAGAAATTCGAAACACTCGCCGTGCTGGACGACAAGTAAAGGTCGACGTTGTGCCGCGGGCGCCGACTTCGCGGCTGGCGGCGATCGTGAAAACGGAAACCGGCGGTCGCGAGGCACCGCATTGGACTGGGTCCGGCGGGCAGCGTGCTTTCCGCAATTCTCTCCGCTTCCGCGGAGAAGAGGTGTGACTCTGTGAATTGGCGGCGGTACGCTGCATAGGCTAGTGTTTGTGCTTGCCTGCGAGCTTGCCCCCACGACCTTTTTCGTTCATCACACCTTGTCGCACCGGTCGATCAACCGGACGATGTCAATTTCTGCCTCGGAAACGATCACATGAAATGCCACTGGCTGGTCTTGAGTTCATTCGTCTGCCTGGCCTTGTTGTGGCTGAGGACGCCGGCGACGTTTGCACAGATGGGGCCGTCCAAAGTCTCGGTTGCTGCGGCGATCGAACGTGACGACGTCTCGACCGGCCGCTTGTTTGTCGGCACGGTGACGGAGCGGCGGCGCAGCGAAGTGGGCAGCGCTGTCGGCGGTCGAGTCATCGAGTTGTTGGTCAAGGAAGGTGATCGGATTGAGAAAGGCCAGCCGTTGGCGCGATTGCTCACTCGGAATATGGAAATCCAAATCGCCGCCGCGAAGGCCGAGTCGGAACTGCGGCAGCAGGAGTTGCTCGAATTGAATAATGGCTCGCGCGAGGAGGAACGCCGCCAGGCCGAAAGCCGGATGAAGGCCGCCGAGGCCACAATGCGATACTCGAAGACGAAACTCGCTCGCACCAAAGGACTCGTCGACCGCAACGCCACGACGCGTGATGAGATTGAGGAAAATACGTCGCTGAGCGAAACCGCGACCGTCACCTTTCTGGCGTCGAAAGCTAATTACGATCTGGTCATGGCCGGCCCGCGACCGGAAAAGATCGCTCAGGCACAGGCCCGAGTTCTGGCCACGCAAGAAGAAGTCAATCGGCTGCTCGATCTGTTGGAGAAGCACACGATCAACGCGCCGTTCACCGGCTATGTCGTCACGAAACACACCGAGGTGGGGCAGTGGATCGAATCGGGAAAGCTCGTCGCGGAGATCGTTGAAGTCGATCCGATCGAAGTTCACGTCGCCGTGCACGAGGCCTACGTCCCGCGGTTGACGTTGGGAGTTTCGGCCCGCGTCGAGGTTGAGGCGTTGCCCCAAGAAACATTTGTCGGCAAGGTGACCGCCATCGTTCCGAAAGCGGATCAGAAGTCACGCACCTTTCCGGTGAAAATCGCGCTCCCGAACCGACAACAGTCGGACGGAACGCCGCTGTTAAAACCCGGCATGTTTGCGAAAGTCACGCTGCCGGTGGATCAGAAGAATCACGTGTTGCTCGTCCCCAAGGATGCTCTGGTGCTGGGTGGTCCACAGCCGGTTGTGTACGTGGTGAGCGTCGATGACAAGACGCAGAAGTCCACTGTCCAATCCGTGCCGGTCCAGCTCGGCATTGCGGCGGACTCTTGGATCGAAGTGCGTGGCGATTTGAAGCCCGGCCAACAGGTTGTTGTCGAAGGGAACGAACGGCTCCGTCCCGGAGCGGAAGTCGTTGCCTCACCCGTGGAAATTGAACCGCCCAGCAGCGTCGAGAAACCTCCGCCAAGCAAGAAACTGGATCGACCAGCCGCCAAAGTCACCCACAAATAACTCCCTCCGACCCTCATTCACCTGGCCCCATCGCCTCACACTCTCGGCCCGACGAGGCCCACCTGCCATGCACTTGATTGAATGGTTTGTTCGCAATCCCGTGAAGGTTTCCGTCGGCGTGATTCTCGTCGGACTGTTCGGCATCATCGCCTTGTATCAGATGCCCATGCAGCTGACGCCGGAGGTGGAGATTCCCACCGTCACCGTCACGACGCGCTGGCCGGGAGCCAGTCCGCAAGAGGTCGAAAGCGAGATCGTCCAAGAACAGGAAGAGCAACTACAGAGCGTCGAGGGCCTGCAAAAGTTGACGTCCGAGAGCATGGACTCGCGCGGGCAAATTACGCTGGAGTTCGCCATCGGCACTCCGGTCGGCGAGGCGTTGCTGAATGTCAGCACACGGTTGCAGCAGGTCCGCGAGTACCCGGAAAGCGCCGATCAGCCCGTCATCGCCACCTCCAATATCAGCGACCGTTTTATCGCCTGGTTCATTCTGACGACCGTCAAGCCATCACCGGAAAAGATTGATCAGGCGATTGTCGAACACCCCGAGCTGCGTTCTGAATTGGAACATGTGAAGCGAGCTCATAATCCTGGCCTCGCCTCATTGCGGTTGCGCGAACTGGTCGAGAAGCAACCGATCTTGAGCCACCTGCTGCCCCCGGACACAGACCTCACGACGTTGCGACGTTTCTCGGAAGACTTCATCGAAACTCGTCTCGAACGCGTGGAGGGAGTCTCGAACGCCAATGTGCTCGGCGGGCGTGAAGAGG
The DNA here is from genome assembly GCA_964430385.1 of uncultured Planctomycetaceae bacterium. GTDB lineage: Bacteria > Planctomycetota > Planctomycetia > Planctomycetales > Planctomycetaceae > CAYSHJ01. The sequence goes on along the minus strand of CAYSHJ010000044.1, from coordinate 9,506 downwards.
AGTTGCAGGTCGTCGTCGATCCCCACCTGCTGGCGGCGCGGCAACTCACCATCAATGACGTGCGCGAAGCTTTGCGCCGGCAGAACAAGGACACCTCCGGCGGCGATTTCTGGGAAGGCAAACGCCGCTACGTGATTCGCACGCTCGGACAATTCCAATCCGAAGAGCAAGTAGCCAACACAATTCTCGCGCGGCGCGAGGGTGCTCCCGTGTATGTCCGCGACGTCGCCGAAGTCCGTCACGGCTACAAGAAACCGGACGGCCTGGTGCAGCGCTATGGCACCTCGGTGATCGCCATCAACGCTCAGCGTGAGACTGGCGCCAACGTGCTCGAAGTCATGGACGGACTGCGGCAGACGGTCCAGAAGCTGAATGAAACCGTGCTCAATCCGCGAGGTCTGGAACTGACGCAGGTCTATGACGAGACGGAATACATCCTGTCCGCCATCAACGTTGTGGACGAGGACATCCTGCAAGGCGCGATCCTCACGTTGGTCGTGCTGCTGGTCTTTCTCCGGGATATCCGCTCGTCGCTGGTCATCTTGTTGGCGATTGCGACCAGCGTGATCGGCATGTTTCTGATGCTAGGCATTCTCGGCCGCACGTTAAACGTGTTGACGTTGGCCGGGATCTCGTTCGCCGTCGGAATGCTGGTCGACAACTTCATCGTCGTTTTGGAGAGCATTTTCCGGCATCACCGCGAAGGCGAAGACGTGCTGACGGCAACGCTCAAAGGGACGAAGGAAGTTTGGGGAGCGATCATCGCCTCGACCCTGGCGAACCTCGCCGTATTTGTGCCGGTATTGTTCGTCAAGGATCAGGTCGGCCAGCTCTTTCGCGATCTGGCCTTGGCCGTGAGTTGTTCGCTGGGCCTGTCGCTGCTGGTCTCTTTGGTGTTGATCCCCACCTCCGCGGTCCGGTTGATGGGCCGGTCGCGGCTGTCCCGGCGAGCGGGGGGCGGCAGCCCCCTGATGGAATCCCAAACGGACACGACCTTCCGACGGACTCACAAGACTTACGGACTAATGAACCTCTTCGGCTTGTTGCCTCTGCTCGACCTGTTTGGCAGTTGGTTCGTAGCGACCGTTGTCGGGATCAATGCTTGGCTGCAACGGAGTGTGTCTCTGCGTCTGGCCACAGTGGGAGCCTTTCTCGCGGTGTCAATCGGGGTCAGTTATTTGCTGATGACGAAAGTCGAGTATCTCCCGAATGGCAACCGTAATTTGGTGATCGCGATTCTGGTGCCTCCGCCGGGATACAACTTGGAGCACATGGCGGCGATGGGCCGCCGGATCGAGACAGCCGCGCGACCGTATTGGGACGTCGATCCTGATGACCCCGCCAAGGCAGAGTTGAAGTATCCGATGATTGCGGACTTCTTTTACGTCGCTCGCGGGCGACAGTTGTTCATGGGCACGCGAGCCCATGACCCGCTTCAAGCACATCGGCTCGTCGGCCTCGTGCAAGAAGTCGTCTCCGGTATCCCGGGTACGTTCGCCATCGTGAAGCAGTCGAGCTTGTTTGAACGGGGGCTGACCTCCGGCCGCACGGTGGACATCGAGATCACCGGCCCGGACATCCACAACCTGGTCGGGTTCGGCGGACGTGTCATGGGCCAAGTGCCGCAGGTCGTGCCAGGCAGTCAGGCTTTGCCGATTCCCAGCCTTGACTTGTCCAGTCCCGAACTGCACGCGGTGCCGCGTTGGGAGCAGGCCGCGGACCTGGGCCTCTCGGCGGACGAGATCGGCTACGCGGTCGATGCTCTCGTGGATGGCGCGTATGCCACCGATTTCTATGTTGGCGGCGACAAGATGGACCTCTCGATCGTCGGACGCGAAGAGTACGCCAAGCGAACTCAAGACTTGGAAAGTCTGCCCATCGCCACGCGTTCCGGCCAAGTCGTCTCGCTGGGGGCGGTCGCCGAGTTGACGCTCTCCAGCGGTCCCGAACAGATCAACCGTCGCGAGCGGCAGCGGGCCATCACCATTCAAGTCACGCCTCCCGCCACGATGGCTCTGGAAGACGCCATGCAGCGGATCCAAACGGAGATCATCTCGCCGCTGGAGGAAGATCCCGGCTTTCGTGGCCTGTATCAAGTCAATCTGTCGGGCACGGCCGACAAGTTGCGGACGACGTGGCTCGCGATCCGGTGGAATTTGCTGTTGGCCGTCGTGATCACCTATCTGGTGATCGCCGCGTTGTTCGAGTCTTGGCTGTATCCGTTGATCGTCATGCTCAGCGTGCCGTTGGGGGCGGTGGGCGGATTCGTGGGGCTGGCGTTGTTGAACCAACTCCTCGCGTCGTCGGGGCATTTCCAGCCGCTGGACATGCTCACGATGGTGGGCTTCATCATCCTTGTTGGCACAGTGGTGAATAACCCGATCCTGATCGTCGAACAGGCGCTGGTTCACATTCGCGAAGACGGCATGACTCATCACCAAGCGGTGCTCGAAAGCGTGCGCACGCGCATCCGCCCAATCTTCATGACGGCCCTGATTGGCCTATTCGGTTTGCTGCCGCTGGTGATTTCGCCCGGTGCTGGCAGCGAACTTTATCGGGGACTGGGCAGCGTGACGCTCGGCGGACTGGTGGCCTCGACGTTCTTCACGCTGATCTTCGTCCCGGCCCTCTTCAGTTTAGCGCTGGATGGGCAGACCTTCTTTCAGAACGTCATGAGCCGCCAAAGTCGGACGGCTCCAACGACGCCATTACAAAATGCCATTGCTCAGAACCAGCACCACGAAAGCCACGCTCCGCTTGGCTCGTGATCTCACACGGAGTTTGAAGCGCGGACATCCGTGGGTCTTCGCAGACGCACTGCGAGACTTGCCGACGGCGGTTCCGGGAACGCAGGCGCTGTGGCTGGATAACACGCGCGGGCGGCCGGTCGCGGTCGGATATTACGATCCTGGCAGCGCCGTCGCCTTTCGAGCGTGCCGGATCGAGGAACCCTATCGCCTCAATGACGAGTGGGCCGAAGGTCGATTGCGGCAAGCGATCGAGTGGCGCCAGCGGCTTTTCGACAAGAAAACAACCGGCTATCGCCTCTTCAACGGCGAGGGTGACGGTCTGCCGGGACTGGTCTGCGACCGCTATGCCGATGTCGCCGTGATCAAGCTCGACGGCCCCGCCGCCAGCGCCTTTTGGGACATCGGTGAAATCGCCGATTGGCTCCTCGAAAACGTCGGCGTGACGAGCGTCGTCGAGCGGCGCAAGCAGCGCGGCGCGGAAGGACATTGGCTGCGAGGAACCGAACGCGCCAAGGTTGTCGAATTCCTCGAATACGGCGTGAAGTTCACGGCCGACGTGATCAACGGGCAAAAAACCGGCTTCTTTCTCGATCAACGTGACAATCGTCAGACGCTGCGGCAACTTTGCTCGGGCCAACGAGTGCTGAATGTTTTCAGTTACACTGGCGGTTTCTCCGTGATGGCCGGTGTCGGCGGAGCCAGTCACGTGACGTCCATCGACTCCGCCGAACCCGCGATCGCCGCCGCGAATGCCAACTGGTTGCTCAATGATTTGCCGGCCGACCGACATCAAGGCACCACGGCCGACGCGTTCGAGTTCCTCGACGAAGCACGACTGAAGCGACGCAAGTGGGATCTCGTGATCATCGACCCTCCTGCCTTCGCGCCGTCTCAAGCCACGGTCTCGCGCGCGCTGACCGCGTATCGCAAGCTGGCCTTCAATGGCGCGGCCGTGACCGAACGAGGTGGTTTACTCGCGCTGGCCTCATGCTCCAGCCACGTGAATGAGACGGACTTTCTGCAAACCTGTGAAGAGGGAATCTCCGAAGCTCGCCGCCGAGCCACCGTACTTGCGATTCACTCCCAACCCGCCGATCATCCCACGCCGCTGGCGATGCCGGAGTTTCGGTATCTGAAGTTCGTGTTGACGCGCATCGAATGATTCTCGATTTGCGGCTGCACTGTCGTGACGGGACTGCGTAGAATCTCTCCGATTGAGAGCAATGCCTCGCCATGAAAACATTTGCGATGTCCGTGGAAGCGATTCAGCAGTTGGAATTCGACATTGAAACAGTGCGTTCGCTGACAATGTCCGAGCGGGCCGCGCTGTTGGAGATCGCCTGTGCTTCGGCCGCGGAATTGGAATGCAGTCGGCGAATCAACGGATTACCGCCGTCAAAGCCCACACCGTGGCCCGCTTCGACCTGGGACTTTTTGCGAAGGACCGCAGCCGATGCACGTCGCTGACTTGGAAAGCATCCTGCTGACTCAAGGCGACACCTTTGACCGAAATTGGGTACGCGGGCATCTGGAAGGCCTCTTCGGAGCACGCGATCCTCGGCTGGCAGAATGGGATCGACTCGTCACACGAATCGCCGCATCGTGATTTCATTCATGATGGTTGGCGCGCCAAGCGCTATCCGCGATTGCGTTTCGTGATGAACAACCAAGGGCAAGCATGGGCTACCGCAACCTGCAGGAATGCGTCGCCGACTTGGAGCGGACCAAGCAACTGGTCCGCATCGACGCCGACGTCGATCCGCGTCTCGAAGTCGCCGAAATTCAGCGTCGTGTCTATGCGGCGGGCGGACCTGCGTTGCTGTTGACTCGCGCAAAGGGCTGCCGGTTTCCGTTGCTCGCGAATCTGTTCGGCACGATCGAGCGGACTCGCTTTCTGTTCCGAGACACGCTCGACGCCGTGCGGCATTTGGTCGAGTTGAAGATCGATCCGATGTCATTCGCCAAGAATCCGTGGCGATACCGCGATGCTCCGTTCACCGCGTTGCATATGCTGCCGAAGTTCGTCTCGCGAGGACCGGTGCTCGCGAACGAGACGACGATCGAGCAACTCCCGCAGATCGTCAACTGGCCGCTCGACGCCGGAGCGTTCATCACGTTGCCACAGGTTTACACCGAGGACACCGATCGGCCCGGCTGGCAGCATTCCAATCTGGGCATGTACCGCGTGCAGCTTTCCGGCGGGCTGTATGAACGCAACCGCGAGGTCGGACTGCACTATCAGATTCATCGCAGCATCGGCGTGCATCACGCCGCGGCGATTCGGCGTGGCGAACCGTTCCGAGTCAACATCTTCGTCGGCGGTCCACCCGCGATGACGCTGGCCGCCGTCATGCCGTTGCCGGAAGGAATGAGCGAGTTGACTTTCGCCGGCGCACTGGGTGGGCGGCGAGTGCGGATGGTGCGCCCCAAAAGTAATTGGCTAGCGGGGGGTGTCAGCCCCCCGGTCGGACAGATATCGGCACCGGGCGCACAACCGACCGGGGGGCTGACGCCCCCCGCTAGCCAAGGCGTTGCTTTGCCCATCTCCGCCGAAGCCGACTTCTGCATCGTGGGCACGGTTGATCCGAGTAAACTCTTGCCGGAGGGACCGTTTGGAGATCATCTGGGATATTACAGCTTGGCTCACGACTTTCCGGTCCTGCGAATCGAAAAAGTCTTTCACCGAGACGGTGCCATCTGGCCATTCACGGTCGTCGGCCGACCGCCTCAAGAGGACACAAGCTTCGGTGCGATCATTCACGAGATCACCGGCCCGATCATTCCCACGGTTGTCGCCGGAGTGAAAGCCGTGCATGCGGTTGATGCCTCCGGAGTGCATCCGCTCTTGCTGGCGATCGGCAGCGAGCGATACGTGCCGTATGCAACGACTCGCAAGCCGCAAGAACTGTTGACCTGCGCCAACGCGATTCTGGGGCAGGGCCAGTTGTCACTGGCGAAGTACCTCGTCATCGTGGCCGGCGAGGACGATCCGCAACTCGATATTCAGGACATCGCCGCGTTCTTCCGCCACGTGCTGGAGAGGGTCGATTGGCGCACCGATTTGCACTTTCAGACGCAAACGACGATCGACACACTCGACTACAGCGGCCACGGCTTTAATGCTGGTTCGAAGTTGGTCATCGCCGCCGCTGGCCCATCGCGTCGCGAGTTGCCCAGTTCAATTCCCAGCGAATTGACGCTGCCTGCCGGTTTCCGCGATCCACAAATCGGCATGCCGGGCGTGCTCGTGATCGCCGCGCCTCTGTTCGACACGCGATTTGGTGCCAGCGACGGCGAGCAAGAGCGATCCATCGGCCAGTTCCTGCGGCACCTCGACGCGAACTCGCCGATCAACTCCTTTCCGCTGATCACGCTGGTCGATGACAGCCAGTTTGCAGCGCGAACGGTCAACAACTGGTTGTGGACGACCTTCACTCGCTCGAACCCCGCCGCTGATGTCACCGGTCTCGGCGCCTTCGTCCATCAAAAGCACTGGGGTTGCCGAGGCTCGCTCATCATCGACGCCCGCATCAAATCGCATCACGCGCCGCCGCTAATCGAAGACCCGGAAGTCAATCGCCGAGTCGATGCGCTGTTCGCCAACAATGGCCCGCTGCATGGCCTGTGGTGAGTCACTCTTTCATCGGCTTCACTTGCTGCTCGATCAGCAGAGATGCGACGGCGTCCGTCGCGGCAGCTCCGTCCTTGCCGTCGAGATTCGTGACCGCCATCACCGCGAAGCCGCGCTTTGGAGCGATCCAAACGACTGAGAACCACATCGTGTTGCTGCCGTTGTGCATCAACACCGAGCCATCCGCCCAGTCGCGTTGAGCAGTAATCCAGCCCAGGCCATAGCCGTTCTTGTCGTCGATCGCCTGCGGTGAATGCAGCCGTTGAAAGGACTCGGCCGTGAGCAACTTGCAGTCGCCGCGAGCCGCTTGCAGGTGCAGTCCGATGAATTTCGACCAATCGCGCAGCGAACAATGCACCGTTCCCGCCGGGCCGAGGCCGCGCGGATTGTCGGCTCCTTTGCCCGGTTTCATCGCGAACCCGAACGCATTGTGCCCGCGCGGCTGATCGACTTTGTCGGCCGATCCCGGCGGACCAAAACCGGCCGACTTCATTCCAAGCGGCTCGAAAAGCAGCTCGCGCATCAGCGTTTCCCAATCCCTGTCAGCCGCTCGTTCGGCCATCAGCCCGGCCAGCATGTAGCCGGCATTCGAGTATTCCCACTTCGATCCGGGAGCCACTGTCGGCGGCGACTTGAGCCATCCGCTGCTCAGCAACATCTCGCGAGCGTCCCGGCTCCCTTCATGGCCGGCTAACTTCAACCACAGCGGCAACGGAGGAATCGCCGACATGCTGGCGCGATGCGACAACAGTTGCACCAGAGTCACATCACGCCATGCGGCATGAATCTGCTCGGCCTGATCCGCGAAGACGTCGCCAACCTTCGAGTCCCACTTCAACTTCGCGTGCTCGACCAACCGAGCACACAACGTCGCCGTCATCGCCTTCGTACACGAGCCGAGATGCCACAGATCGTCCAACTCGACCTTCGCCTTTTCCCCTCGTGCGCGAATCCCCACCGCCCCCAACTTCGTCACCCGCTCCCCCTCGATCACCGCCGCCGCCAATGCCGGAACCTTGTGCTTCTCAACCAACGGCGAGAGCAACTCGGAGACGTCCTGTGGTTGGTCGGCTGCGGTCAGTGGTGTGAACGAAATGATCGTCAGCGCTAAAATCACGACGTACTTGTAATACCGAGCCATCACTGAATCCTTCTGCCGTCCCGCGAAAATCCTGGGCTGAGGACAGCTTATCAGTTGAGAATCTCTTGGGAAAACCTGACGACCGAAAGTATAGTGATCCACCGTCACTCGCCTCCGAAGGGCCAAAAATGATGACCACTGCTGTCGCCACTCCCCTGTTGACCGCTGAAGAGTTTGCTCGTCGCCCAGAGCCGCTAGACGGATCGCGTGAAGAGCTTATCCACGGAAAGGTTGTCACGGTGCCGCCGCCGGGCTTTGAACATGGTGAGTTGCAACTGAATGTCGGATCGCTGCTCAAGCAGTTTGTCAAAGAGCGTCAACTCGGCCGAGTGGTGACCGAGACGGGAGTGGTCACAAAGCGAGAACCGGATTCGGTGCGTGGACCCGACGTGGCCTTCTGGAGCCGCGAGCGTTTGCCGTTGGATGCGAAAGTCGTTGGCTATCCCGACGTCGCGGCGGATCTCTGCGTCGAAGTCCTCTCGCCCGACGAACGTCCGACGCGAGTTCAGCAAAAGCTCCGCGAGTACTTCGCCTGCGGAGTCCGCATGGTGTGGCTGATCGACCCAGAAGCCCGCACGGTGACCGTCTTCCGCGAGCCCACCGAGGGCCGGCTGCTCTGCGAAGACGCGCGACTCTCCGGCGAGGATGTGTTGCCGGGATTTGAATGCCGAGTCGCCGAGTTGTTCGCGTAAAGGATGCCGATGACGGGTCCACGCAGCATCCAATGGTTGTTCGAGGCGGACGTCTTCCCGGATTACAGCGTCGAAGATTGTAATCAGCGACGGCAATCCGTCACGCGATGATCTCGCGAATCGGTTAGCCTGCTCGATCAACCGAGGTGAAGGACCGTTCCAATCTGTTCCATTTGGGGAGCGGCGATTTGTCCGGCTCGTTACGTCAGTCGTTGGTACGACACCGAGCGAACTTGGAAGCAGTCGCCAGCGGAGGTCTTTTGTAGTCCATTGATCGGCGTCGGATCGATTCGGACGACCATCCACGCGGCGACGGAATAGCGGTCCTTCCAATCGGTCAGCGGGACGATCACCTTGAGCGGCAAGATTCCCGCGGCGTCGTCATTGACGATCACGCAGGGGCGTTTCTTTTGCACCTCGGCCCCGACCGTGGGATCGAGGTTGCACCACCAGACCTCACCGCGCCGCATGAATCGGTTCCCCATCCAAGGCCGTGAAGCAAGTCAACTCGGTATCGGTTTGATAGTCCGCCAGAAGTTGCTGCGCGGCGTCCGCCAGACTCGGCTTCGCGACGCTGGGGTGCGAGGGACTCATGTTCTTCCGCAGGACATCCAAGGCCGCTTGCAACAGGTCGAGTTGCTGCGGCATGGTGAGCTTTTGGAACTCGGTCAAGATTTGTGCTTGAGTCATGGTCTTGAGTCTTCGGCGTTCCAATCTTCCGCATCAAACGCCGCTGCGGCCATCATCACCGAGGCGTCCGCCGAGGCGTCGTCATCCTCCGTCTCAGGCAGCGCGAGGAAATCGAGGTAGTCCGACAGAATCCGTTGGGCCAACAACGCCGCATCCTCGCCTTGGCTCCGAGCCAACTCGTCGAGGTGTCGCTCACGCGCGGGACTCTCCGGCGAGGATGTCCTTCCGGGATTTGAATTGCCGAGTCACCGAACTCATCGCGTAGGATGGCCGCCCTCGTCCGTCCGCATTTGAAAACGTAGAAATGCAAACCGCAGGACGGCCGAGGGCGGCCATCCTACGACTCGAAATCCCAGCCGGCTTGTTGCCAGGACGGGTCGATCCAGCGGAACCACGCGGACTGGGGCAGTCCTGCTTGAGCCGGATTGCGTCCGATGTATTGAATGACTCGGTGCAGGTGCTCAGTGTCGCGGATGATGCGGTCGTAGGATTCTTGTGGCCACAGGTCGCCGGGTCGTTGGTGCTCGGCGGCGATGTGCCGGGCCGTCACGGATTTTATGCCGCCGATCAGCTCTTCCAAGTCATGCCCGTCGAATGGGCGG
>CAYSHJ010000043.1:0-6776 GCA_964430385.1 uncultured Planctomycetaceae bacterium | reverse complement strand
CTTGAATCTTACGGAACCTGTAGCCCAGGCCCTTGTGGCCTGAGTGATGCGACTTCTGCTTTTTTTCCGACGAATTCAAATCAAACCGGCCACAAGGGCCGGGGCTACAGATTGCCCAAGGCGACGAATTGGCCAGCCGTGCCCCTGAATTGCCGAAACCTGGACTTGGTTGCTACAAATCTTCACTGACAGCATGAACGATCTGGTGATGGTCGGAACAAGTTCGCGAGAACTGTCTGTTGATGATTTGAAGCGTCTAGTTAGTGATTTCTGGGGAGGCGATTCGCATGACTGGCTATACGGTGCATTCCGGCACGACCATCAAATTCTCTGAGAGTTGGGATCGCATCTTCGAGGGCGGCAAGTCGTCGTCGCGGACTGAATCCGCCAAGGCGACGACGACGGGGCGCGCCAAACAGTCGAAACTGGCAGCCTCGAAAAAATCGAATGCTCGTGGTCGCGCTGAAAAGCGGGCCTCCGCCAAAACTGGCGCCGCGTCGTCAGGCAAACGCCAGCGGACGTAGCGATCGGGAACGAGTGTCGGGCATCATGTGTGGTCAGGAAGACCGGTCGCCTCTAAGCCACGGCACAGAGGAATCACTCATGTTGTCCACGCCGATCACGACTGAACGCCTGGATGGCGGCGAAAGTGAAAGCTGGTTTCGAGCGATCTTTGAGAACGACCAGCAGTGCCTGATGATCTTGTCAGCCGACGAGAAATTGTTGGACATCAACCCGGCGGGACTGCGAATCTTCGAGGCCGAGTCTCTGGAGCAGGTGGTCGGAAAAGAAGTGCGCGAGTTTCTGTCGCTGCCATCGCAGGGGGCGTGGATCGACGGGATCGAGAAAGTTCGTCAAGGCGTAGTTCACGCTTGGGAGTCGCAGATTCAGGGCCTGAAGGGAACGCGGCGTTGTCTGGAAGGTCAGCTCGTGCCGTTGCGCGACGCGGTGGGCAACGTTGTTCGATTCCTGGCGGCAGGACAAGACGTGACCGATCGACGTCAGGCGGAATCGCAACTGGCACACGTCGGTCGCCTGAGCCTGATGGGCGAGTTGCTGGCCGGTATTTCGCACGAGATCAATCAGCCGCTGTTCGCGATCGTCAACTTCGCTTCGGCCTGCGAGAAAATCTTGCAAAATGACCGGGTGGATCAAGTCGATCGTCTGCGCGAGTGGACGCACAAGATCGCCGAACAAGCGACGCGCGCGGCAGAGATCATTCGCCGCTTGCGAGATTTCAGCCGCAAATCAACGCCACATCGCTCGGCCGTCGAGGTCTACGACATGGTCCTGGAAGCGACCGGACTCGTCACCTCGGAGACAACAGCCCAACGCATTGACCTGCAATGCGACATACCGTCCGAGCCGCTGAAAGTCCTGGCCGATTGCATCCAAATCCAACAGACGCTGGTCAACTTGCTGCGGAACGCCTACCGCGCTCTCGCCGACAATCCACCGGAAAATCGTCACGTGGCAATTCACACGCAGGTCGCCGATGGTTTCCTGCAATTCTCGGTGCGTGACAATGGTCACGGATTCCGTGGCGTCGATCCGGAGCAAATCTTCGATCCGTTCTTCACGACCAAGCCTGATGGCTTAGGCTTGGGACTGACCATCAGTCGCTCGATCGTGGAGGCTCATGGCGGCCGACTGTGGGCTCAACAGAACCCTGACCGCGGCGCGACTTTTCTATTCACGTTGCCCGTGAGCTACAGCGAACCGATCAACGACGAAGCGTCCGCGCACACCGAACCGAAGTTGAAAGCTCACGATTCGCGATCGGACAGGATGCTCGTCGATCGCCAACGAGTTGTTGATCAGCCTTTGCACGGTCGAGACGCGACGCCACAAAGTGCTCGAAAAGATGCCGGCCGATTCGCTGGCTGAGCTCGGCCGCATGGTCGTCGAAATCGAGTCTGGAAGGCACCGCAGTCCGACCCGCAATCTCAGACTTGCCGCGGGTGATGCACCATGTCAGCGCGGCAGGTACAACGGCTGCCCGCTCCACCCGAGTTTTCGTTGCAGCGTCGTGTAGTAGCTCCGGCCGGGGAGCTTCGCGAGCTTGAACGTGACCGCAGCCCGCTTGACATGCACGACGTCGCCGACTTTCAGAGGCCGACGGTATTGTCCATCGACGACCAAGAGCGCGTCTTTGGACGTGTCGGACAGCCGTAGGCTGTAAACGCAGTCGGCGCGTTCGACCAAGGGCCGATTCGACAATGTGTGCGGACACATCGGCGTGATCACAAACGCCTGCAAGTCCTGTCGCAACAGTGGACCACCAGCCGACAGGCTATGTGCCGTCGAACCCACCGGAGTGCTGATGATCAATCCGTCGCAACTGTACGTCGTGACCAACTCGTTATCGATCGCGAGCTGGACTTCGATCATCTGCAATGAACTCGCCGCGCAGACGATGGACTCGTTCAGCCCCAAATACGTCTCGACGGAGCCGTCCTTTCGTTGCAGCATACATTCGAACATCAAGTGCTCGATCACCTGAAACTGTCGCCGCTGCAACAACGGCAGCATGTCACGAAGCTCTTCCGGCGAAAGATCAGCTAAGAAGCCGAGCCGTCCCAGATTCACGGCCAGAATGGGCCGTTGATTTCGGCCTAGTTGATGACACGCTCGCAGAATCGCGCCATCGCCGCCGAACACCAGGACCAGGTCCGCTGAAATCCCATCCAGAGGCTCGCTGCCCGGAGTCGCTTCGGCCACGAGTTTGACTCCCGGCTGCGACTTCAAGAACGCCGTCAACTCGGCAGCCGTGCTTTTCACGCGGTCCCGGTCTGCGCGAGCCAACACAATCACTCGCAATTCCGCTTCAGCCATGACACCAACTCCTCGCCAAGATGCTGGCAGAATAAACCGTCTTCTTACAGAACGGAATGGGCTGTCCCACAGTAAACGCCGGCACTCTCTGCCGCTGATGAGTGCCGCTCCACCATGTTACCGTCACGACCGGTGCGTTCGTTCGCACTCGCACGGCTTGTCTGTCCGACATCACTCATCGCGATGCGTGCCATCGTCTGGCTGAATGAGCAATTTCTGCTGGGTGAACTTGGCGATATTGGGAAGCAGTGATGCGAAACACAGTCTGCAGAAGCTGTCTGGGACTTTGACAATGATTTGGACTTTCCGGCCCGCACCGGGTCGGTTCTTAAGGGAGGAATCACCTTGTATCTCAACGCGTACACACCGTCGTCACCAGAAAGAGATCTGCTAAACAACCCGTACGTCCGCTGGGGACTGATGCTGGTGGGCATCGCCATCGGTTTTTTGGCGCTGGACATCATGCTTCGTCGGCCAGTGTTGCGCGAGTTGGCGTGCGTCAAACGCGAACTGGCGGCAGTTGAAAAGGACATGCAAGAACTGATCGGTACGAAGGGACAAGCTTGGGAAACCAGCAACTTGCTGAGTGCGCTGACCGCTCAGAAACGACAAGTCGAACCGGCCCGCGCGGCACTGGCCGACCTGCGCGAGTTCCGTCAGTCCGTCGAGATGGAGGCTCAGAAGACGAGCGATGCCGTCGCTTCGCTGAATCAGATCATCGAACTCCAACAGCGAGTGGCCAGCCAGCGCGAGTCGTTGACTGACGTCGAGAAAATCTGGTCGAATGTCGTCGGCTTGCATGATCGGCTGCTGGCGGAAAAAGAGGCTCAGCAAAACGCCGTCGCCAGCTTGAACCGCGTTTCCCAACTGCACAAACAGGCCTGCGACACGGCCAAGGACGCGGAATTGGCCGCCGTCGAAGTCCAAAAGCTCGGCGATTTACGGACGAAAGTGCTGGAAAACTCGGCTGGCGTCGAAGACGCACAGAAGAACGCGGCGGAATTGATCGCCCTCAAAGACACCGTCAGCAAGGCCAATGATGTCGCCTTCGTCCAACAGGCCGCCGATCGACTGTTGGCTTTGCGAGACTCGTTGATCGCGACGGACGATCGCACTGAGAAATCGCAAGCTCACGCTCAAAAACTTCTTTCGCTACGTGATGAATTGAACGCCACGGCCGAAGACACTCAGGCCGCGACGCGGACCTGGGCCGACTTAAAGAAGCTCGAACGAGAACTCCGCGCCGCAGGCGGCGAGATCACCGAAGCCGTCGAAACCTTGGAACTGCTGACCGATCTGAGCGAGGAATTTCGCCAGCAAACGCAGTCGCTGGCCGGACTGCGAAAGGGTTTGATGGACATCGTGATGTTGGAGACGACCGTCGGTCGCGCGTTGCGAGTCCTTGAACCGCTCGCACAACTGCGGAACCTGCAGCGACTCAGCGACACAGAAGTTCGGGCCGCCGCGCGAGCTATCTTGGACCAGCGAACCTCGAAGCTCACCCGCCGCAACGCTGCTGATGTCGCTGACGCGGCAAAGCGATTGCCTGACGAAGACATTTTGTTCCAGGACGAGCCGCATTCTGAAATCGGCGCGCGGTTGGTCCCGCCTCCGCAAGACCTTGTCGAGGACAGCGACCCGACAAACTGATCCGAACAAATGCACGGCGGAGAAGTTGTGGCCGCTGACCGAAGCTCGTGCTCGCTTGAGGCTCGGTTCGGCGGCCAATATACTCCACCGCTTCACTTCCACTTCTAGCTCGAATGATCAACGGACGGTGGTGTTATGCGGTTTTCCTTGGTCGATCGCATCATTTCCCTGGAACCGGGGAAGACGATCACGGCCGTCAAGAACGTGTCGCTCGCCGAGGAATACTTGCAGGATCACTTTCCGGGCTTCCCAGTTTTGCCGGGAGTCATGATGGTTGAGTCATTGGTGCAGGCCAGCGCTTGGCTGTTGCGGCACTCGGAAGATTTCCGTTTCAGCACGATCCTGTTGAAGCAGGCCAAGGCGTTGAAGTTCAATAACTTCGTGACGCCTGGCAAGACCCTGACGGTGACCTCCACCGTCCACAAAATGGATCAGTCCGAGTGTGTGTTCAAAAGTGAGGGCAGCGTGGACGGTGCATCAGCCGTGAGCGCGAGAATCACTTTGCAACGATTTAATTTACGCGATCACAACCCGAGTTTGGCGAAATCCGATGAGCAGTTGATCGCTCGGCTGCGCGAGTCTTTTGCTCATCTTTGGAGCGGATCACCAGCGGCGTCGGCTTGACGAGAGTTGCAACATGAGTTTGTCCGGCAAAGTGGCCTTAGTCACCGGCGGTAGCCGTGGGATCGGCAAAGCGATCGTGCAGGCTCTTGCGCGAGCCGGTGCGAAGGCCGCCTTCGTCTATCGCTCGAACACCGCGGCCGCTGACGCTTTGGTGAATGAGTTGAAGGGCGAAGGGCACGAAGTCCTGGCCTATCAAGCCGACGTGAGCAGCAAAACGGAAGCGGATCGAATCGTCGAAGACATCGTGACGAAATGGGATGGCGTCTACGTCTTGGTCAACAACGCCGGGATCATCAAGGATGGGCTGTTGGCGACGATGTCGGTCGAGCAATGGCAAGCCGTCATCAACACGAACCTCAACAGCGTGTTCAATTTCACTCAGGCCTGCACACGACCGATGATGTCGGCTCGCGAGGGCCGGATTATCAATATTTCCAGCGTCGCGGCGAATTTCGGCAACTCGGGACAGGCGAACTACGCCGCCAGCAAGGGAGGCATCGAAGGCTTCACCCGATGTCTGGCGAACGAATTGGGGCGTCGCGGAATCACCGTCAATGCGATTGCTCCGGGCTTCATCGCCACGGACATGACCGAGGCGATCCGCAACGCGGCGGAAGACACGATCAAAAAACAAATCCCCGCACGGCGGCTCGGCAAGCCGGACGACATCGCGAATACGGTGCTATTCCTGGCCAGCGAAGGGGCTTCGTACGTGACGGGCAATGTGATCACGGTTGACGGCGGACTGACATTGGGAGCGGGATTGTAGCGTGGTAACCTCGCGGCTGGGTTGACGCCTGTCGGCCAATCGCGGGTTTCGATAATGGGTCGGTGGCCGGTTAGCTCGCGGAGCCGGTGACCGTCATTACTAACGCGAGACATTCGATTCAGGCCGAGCTCGGACGAGCGATTCCAACCGGGAGCGTTCACACCGGCAGGCCGGGAGAAGCTGGAAATGACGTCAGAAGAGATCTTCGACAAGGTGCGCGAGACGTTGGTCGACGCTCTGGGGGTCGATGAAGAGGAAGTGACCCTCGAGTCTCGGCTGGAAGCCGATCTGGGAGCCGAGTCGATCGACTTCCTCGACATGGTTTTCCGGCTCGAGAAGAACTTTGGCATTAAGATCCCGCGCGGCGAACTCTTCCCAGAGGACATCGCTTCCGCGGATTCCGGCTTCGCGAAGGATGGCCTAGTCAGTGCGGAAGGCATTGCCTCGCTGAAACAGAAGATGCCGCACTTCGACACGGAAAAATTCGCCAAAGACCCCAAGGTAGAAAAAATTCGCGACATGTTCACGGTGCAGATGCTCGTGAAGTTCGTGACAAACAAACTGAAGGCTTAACCCGAATTGCACATCGGGCTCGTGTGAAACACACTGTCGCGGAATTCCCCTAACAATGCGCCATCCCGCTTAACGATGCCGCGTATTTTTTGACATCTCGAGGCAGCTCCGCAATGCGGTGGTTCTGGATCGATCGCTTCACCGAATTTCAAAGCGGTCAGTACGCCAAGGCGATCAAGAACGTCACTCTGGCGGAAGAGTATCTGCACGACCACTTCCCCGGCTTCGCCGTGATGCCGGGATCATTGATGCTCGAAGGAATGGCTCAGACCGGCGGGATCTTGCTGGGCGAGAAGCACAACTTCGAGCACATCGTGATCCTGGC
>CAYSHJ010000042.1:0-1973 GCA_964430385.1 uncultured Planctomycetaceae bacterium | reverse complement strand
AACGATCGCATTCCGACCTCGATCCTCGCGGGCGTGTTTGAATCGCTCATCGCCGGCATCTATCTCGACGGGGGCCTCGACGCAGCGCGGACGTTTTTGGCGCCGTTAGTGATCCCGGAGATCGACGCGGCTTCGGAATGTCTGCACGCGCAGAACTACAAAAGACTGCTCCAGCACATTGCTCAAAAGACGATGGGCGCGACGCCGATTTATCGCCTGCTCGACGAACGCGGCCCGGATCATTCGAAGTGCTTTCACGTCAGCGCCGTGATCGCAGGCCGAGCGTTTTCCTCCGCCTGGGGACCGAACAAGAAGGAAGCTGAACAGCTCGCGGCGCAGAACGCGCTCCAAGAATTGCAGGTTCAAGACGGCGTCGAAAGTTCGTTGGAAATCGATGGCACGCGAGAAAACGTTCCCATCGAGACGACGCCAACCGAGCTGACGTCCGACGCAAATTCATCAGCCGACGACAGCTCCTCGTTTGGCGAAGGCATCACGCTGCTGGATGACCTGGACGAGAACGAAGGGACTTGATCTGCGAATCTCGAATGCCCCGTGTCTAAAGTCCGGCACGGCTTCCGCGACGGGTCGTGGGTTAGTTTGGACCTCGATTTGGGTGGCACGCCCTGCCAAGGGCGTGAAAATCCGCGATTCCAATGACCACGCCCTTCGATGACTCAGGGTCGTGCCACCCAAACTGACCCACTACTCTGCGGCTTGACGACGTCACCGCGTGTTGAATTCGGATACCCCCAAGTTTAATCTGCGGCTGGCTGTGATCCGCAGTGACCGGCGGATGCGTTCCGATTCAACGACTTCGCTGTATCTTGGCAACCACGCATGCCTCGTGATCGCGGACAATCTGGACAACCCATTGCGGACCGACCCACCGCGGCGGCGTACTTGGTCGTGCGTGACGGCGACAAATGGAAAGATGTCTTTCGGCTCAATGCCGGCCAAGTGACCACGATCGGCCGCGCGCCGACGAATCGGATCGTTGTCCGTGACGAAATCTGCAGCCGCAATCACTGTGAGATTTTTCAAGCCGGGCCGATGTGGATTCTGCGAGACCTCGGCAGCCGCAACGGCACGACCGTCGACAACCATCGCATCTCGGGCGACTGGGAACTGGAAGACGGGCAAACGATTCAACTCGGCGCGTGCGAGATTGTCTTCACCAACGAACTGGCCAGCTCTGTGCGAGCGACCGACGACGACGATGAGGAAGAACTCGAATCCGCGACCGAGACGCGCGACAGCATCCCGGCGAAAGTGCTGCGCTCCAACGAACCGGAAATCATTTCTCGCAAGAAGCGGACGCGCTATCACCCAGCCAGCTCGGCCGAGCATGTCGGCCGCGACCGCGTCAGCCAAGACCTCGCCCAGCTATACAAGCTGGCGGTCGAGATGGGTGCGGCCAAAAATGAGAAGCAGTTGGCCGATGTGGTGCTTGACGCCGTGCTCTCGGCGATTGGAGCCAACATCGGCGCCGTCCTGCTGCTGCCGAAGCCAGTCTCGGGCGGAGCCAAGCCGAGCCAACTGCAAATCGTGGCCTACAAGTCCCTTGACGATCAGCCCTATGAATCGGTGTCGAAGTCCCTGTCACGCCTGGTGCTCGACAACCTCGAAGCCGTGCTGGCGCGAAACGTCGCCGACGATAGCAAGCTTTCCGGTCGCGACAGCCTGGAGGACATTCAGGCCAAAAGCGTGATCTGCGCTCCGATCCGCGCGGGAGATCGGATTCACGGACTGATGCACTTATATTCGACGCAAAGCGATGAATCGCTCGAACCGGAGCACCTCGAATTCACGCTCGCCGTCGCGGACCAAATGGCTCTGACTTTGGAAAACATCCGCGAGAAACAGCTGCTCGCGGAGGGACTGGCTCGCGTTGAAAACGAGAATCAATCATTGCGACATCAACTGGCGATCGAGAGCGAGTTGATTGGCAACAGCCCGGAGATGCAGCAACT
>CAYSHJ010000041.1:0-3215 GCA_964430385.1 uncultured Planctomycetaceae bacterium | reverse complement strand
GCACACGCTGTTCGAGTACCTGAGCGTCATCCCCAAAGGTGGCACGCCCGATTTGCGGCAAATGCAGCGGTTGTCTCGCGACTTCGTGCTGCGACGGACGAAAGACCTCGTGATGAAAGACTTGCCGCCGCGGTTGGACCGCGACGAGTTCCTGGAACTGACGCCCGCTCAACGAACAGCCTACAGCGCCGCGAAAGACGAAGGGGTCATTCATCTCAACGAGATGGGAGACCAAATCACCATCCAACACGTCTTCGAACTGGTGCTGCGGTTGAAACAGATCACAAACTTCGATCCACTGACCGGCGACAGCGCGAAGTACGAACGACTATCGGCCGACATGGAAGAAATCGCGGCGAGCGGAGGCAAAGCGATCCTTTTCAGCCAGTGGACCAAGACTCTGGATTGGCTCGCCCAGCGTTTGCCGTCCGAGTGCGGCACGCTGATCTATCATGGCGGCGTCCCGCACAAGCAGCGCGAGCCGATCCTCAAGCAATTCAAGGACGACCCGAAGTCGCACCTGTTGCTGATGAGCTACGGCACTGGCGCGGTTGGCTTGAACCTGCAATTCGCCGGCTACGTCTTCTTGTTCGACCGCTGGTGGAACCCGGCCGTTGAAGATCAAGCGATCAGCCGAGCACACCGCATCGGCGTGAAGAACGCGGTGATCGTGACGCGGTTCATCTCGAAAGACACAATCGAGGAGCACATCGACAAGGTGCTGCATGAAAAACGAGAACTCTTCCGCGCCGTGCTGGGCGACGGAAACAACTCCAACGTCTCGCTCAGCCTGACCGCGTCCGAAATCTTCGGTCTGTTCGACTTGAAGGCTCGTCACGGCAAAGGAACCAAGAAGATCGCCCCGAAGCTCACCGACGCAATGTCGTCAGATGCCGCGTGACTCAATAGGCTGCAGCGGATAACATGACCGCAGTGGTTTCGCTGTTCGTGGAGAGTTAATCATGCCTGCCTCCACGTTTGATGAAGAGTTGGCACTTAACCGTGCCGCCTATGAACGTGAACGAGACGTGATTCGCCAAGCCGGACATGGCCATTACGTCGCGATTGCAGCCGGTCGGCTCGTTGCGTTGACAACCGACTTCGATAAAGCGGTGCGGACCGTTGAGGATTTGTCGCCAAGGCCTGAGCATTTTCTGGTTTTTCCGGCCGACGAGGAACCGATCTACGATGTCATCGACGACTTCCACATCGAGTTGGAATGATGGAAATCATCTCGTGGCCGGCGGAACCGGATGGCCGGTATGTAATCCGCGTTCTGATGGAAGGCATTCCTGTGCGCGCGATGATCGACACGGGTTTGGTGGACCCGATTGGCCAAGTGGCCTTTGAATTGCACCCGGCGATTTACGACCAGCTTCGGCAGGCCGGCAGACTATCGCATCGGCGATTCCGATTCCGTCGTGATGCCAGTGGCAGGAAGCGAGCCCTGGAATCGGGAATGGTGATCGTGAGCCTGGCAATGCCAGACGATCGCGAGATAGCCATCGGCCCAGAGATTCGTGTTCATGTCGCACGCGGAGCCGAACAGCTTCCCAATCGCGTTGGAGTCGTGTTCTTCCATCGCTTGCCGAACTGCTCCGTCGAATGGAATTGTACGGTTCGCGAATGGACGATCCGGTTCGGCTGATACCAGAACTGACATCGATCTTGAAGACCGGCGTCGTGGCGAACGCTACTGGTTCTGAATCCGGTACAACTGCGATTCGGTCCGCAAAAAGATGGCACCGTCGGCAATCGCGTAGGACGCGAACGTGCGCGGTTCGAGTTGATTGCGAGCGACTTCACGGTACTCGACACCCGGTTCTATCACGATCGTCTCGCCACCTTCGCTTTGGAAATAAATCTTGCCGTCGGCGAATGTCGGCGAGGCGGAAAAGCCGCCACCGAGTCGCTTCTGCCAGACTTGTGCTCCCGTCTTGGCCTTCAGACACGTCGCCACGCCAGCGTCGTTGACGACGTACAGGTGCTCGCCGACCAGCAGCGGCGACGGCGTGTGCGGCATACTCTTGGTCTGCTTCCAAGCGATGTGTGTCTGAGTGACATCGCCCTTTCCGTCCGGTCGAATCGCCAGCAAGTTCGGGCTGTCGTAGCCGGTGCCGACAAACACCAAGCCGTGACCGAACACCGGACGCGGAATCACCGAATAACCGTCTGCGTAATTGACACGCCAAATTTCGGAACCGTCCTGCGGTCGATACGCCGCGACCTTGCCGGTGCCCGGTGCGACAATCTGCTGTTCGCCGTTGATGGTGATCAAGAGCGGCGTCGAGAACGAAAACTTCCTCCCCTTGTCGATCGTGCGGTCGATCTTCCACCGAGCTTGGCCGCTCGCTTTGTCGAGCGCGACCACGAATTCCACGTCGGCTCCGTCGCAGCAAATGACGAGCATGTCGTCCACAAAGATCGGCGAGCCGCCGTTGCCGTGACGCGGCTCGTACTTCAGATCGCGAACCTGCCAGACGATCTTGCCGTCGAGCGTCAAACAGGCCGTGCCGTGCGTGCCGAAATGAACGAAGACATGATTTCCGTCGGAAATCGGCGTCGGACTGGCGTGACTGTTCTTCGAATGAATGGGACCGGCCGTCTTTCCATCCTGCTGAAAGACCTCGACGTCCCACAGCGTCGTGCCCGAGGCAGCCGAGAGGCAGATCGCTCGCAACGACTGATCGCTTGATCCGCTACCCTGAGAGACCGCCGTTGTCACGAGCACGCGGTCGCCGACGATGATCGGCGACGACCAGCCCTTGCCGGGAATCGCCACCGTCCACGCGATGTTTTTGTGGGACCCCCATTCCGTCGGCAGTTTCGCGGCGGAGGCGTGCCCTTGTCCCGTCGGTCCGCGGAACTCGGCCCAATCACCGGCGTGAACGGTCGAAACCGCAAGCATCCCGACCACGACTGCTGACAACATCCGCATCGTTCGCCTCCCCTTGTTCAGCCAGATCCCGGTTCGGCCAGATCACGCCGCACGATTATTCATTGGCAATTTTGGTGACGGACAGTTTGCGTGTTCCACGTGGCGCGGCGAACTCGACTTCGTCACCGACCTTTTTGCCTTGCAGAGCTTTCCCCAATGGCCCGCTCAACAGAATCTTCATCACGTCGCTGTCGTAGTCTTCTTCTCCCGGCCCGACCAATTCGTAGCTTTCGGATTTACCCGTCGCCAAATCATTCAGCGAGACGATGGAACCAAA
>CAYSHJ010000040.1:0-5731 GCA_964430385.1 uncultured Planctomycetaceae bacterium | reverse complement strand
CTGCAACGCGATGCCCCACAGCACCAGGATCGCCGTGACGGCGATCATGCAGATCATTTCCGTGTACACCAAGTCCGGCCACACCAGTACTTTTTCGTTCTTGTCCGCCTCGACGACGGGCCGACCTTCGGCTTTGCGTTGGTCGTTCTCGTTCGCTCGGTAGAAGTACAACCACGTGAAGAAGCCCACGATGAACAGCATCGCCACGATTGGCACGTTGTCCGGCTTGCCGACGATCTGCCGGAAGTCCCAGTCGGTCATGCTGACTGTCAGGAACAACAGCGCGGCGTTGAGCAACACCCAACCGTTCGTCGGTTTCGCCAACGGACGACGAAACACGATCAAGCCCGCCCACACGCTGATCGTGATGAGGAAGTACCTCACCGGACTTGCAACCAGCCAATTGATCGGCCCCTTCAGAACCGCCGGCATGACGAACGCGAACTCGGGACGCGACGCACACGTGAAGTGCGTCACAGCCAAGAGCAGCAAGACCGTGGAGTAAGCCGCCCAGAGCAAAGCGTTCGGCACTTCTTGACCACCAAACGCTTCGGGCGTCTTGAAATGCTTGCCGGCATGGAACGAACGCCAAGTCCAAACAAAGTTCATGGCGAAGAGAATCAGATACAGCCACCCCAAGCCGAAGATCACGCTGGGCGTGACATCGGGATGAGGTTCGACCGACCCCAGGGTCAACCAGGAAGTGATGTGTGGGAGAGCGTTCATCCGTTATGCCCTGGACGAAATAATTTACAAAGGCTGCGAAATTCCGCCGTCCTTGCGAACGCGCCAGAAGTGAATGGCGATCAAGCCTGCCGCCACCAATGGGATCGCGACGCAGTGCAGGATATAAAACCGATTCAACGTCTCTTCACCCACGAACCGGCTGCCGAGCAGCAGGAAGCGCGCGTCGCTGGCGTTTGTGATCAAGTCGTATCCGCCAAGATTCAGAATCTGAAACCCGGGGCCCTCGTGTCCCAACACCGGCGTCGCGCGAGCCATGTTCGATCCAACGGTGATGGCCCAAATCGCCAACTGGTCCCACGGCAACAGATAGCCGGTGAACGACAGCAGCAACGTCAGCTTGAGCAGCAGCACACCGACGACCCAGTTGAACTCCCGCGGCGGTTTGTAGCTGCCGGTCAAAAAGACGCGATACATGTGCAGCCAGACGGTGATCACCATCGCGTGAGCACCCCACCGATGAATCTCGCGCATGATGCCCAACGTGGTCACGTCGCGCAGTGCCAAAATGTCGTTAAATGCCCATTCCAGCGTCGGTCGGTAATAAAACATCAGCAGCACGCCAGTGATTGTCTCGACCAGAAACAGGAAGAACGTGATCCCGCCCATACACCACGTGTAGGACAGCGCGATGCCTTGCTGCTTGATCGACACCGGGTGCAAGTGTAGGAAGAAATTGGTGAGCATCACGACCACGCGATTGCGGCGATCGTAGGGCGCCGGATGCCGAAAAATGCTCTTCCAAATCTGCGATTCGCGAATGTAGTCGCCGACCGACATGGATGCTGACTTTCCTATTTGTTCGTAGTCCCGCCTGCAGCCGGAACCGAATCGTCAATGACAAACTCTCCGCCTGAAGGCAGAACTACGAACTACGCCAACGCGGCATCCACGAACGAGGCCGCGTCTTCCCACTGCCCCATCTCTTCCTGGAACTTGACGCTCTTATCGACTTCCAACATCCCATCCGGCGCGACACGAATGCCGACTCGTTCGAGCGGTCGCGGGGCCGGCCCTTCGAAGTTGATGCCCGTGATGTAAAAGCCCGAGCCGTGACACGGGCACTTGTATTTCTGCTCGCCTTCCAGCCAATTCGGCGTACACCCGAGGTGTGTGCAGACCGAGGCCAAGGCGTAAATCTTGTTCTTACTCTTGTACTGATCAGTATGCACGATCCAGACACCGCGGGCCGCAAGCCATTTCGTGCTGACCGTGCCCAGCGGATAATCGCTCGATGGCCCGATCTTGAATTTCGTCGGCGGTTCGACCAACACGTTCGGAAACATCATCCGCGCCGTCGCCAACAGCGACGCAATCGTCGTCGCCACCATCGAACTCCAAGCAATCGCCAGCGGCGACAAACAGGCCGCGATGAAACTGCGACGATCGCTTCCAGCCGCCGCCTTCTTGCCTGCTGCGGCCGGAGGCTTGACCGGGATTGGGGGCAGAGTCGGTTTCGTGGGAGTCACCGAAGTTGCGACAATTACGGCAGCCGCTGCTTCGCCGCGAACGGCTTTCAACATCTCTGCGACCGACACCTTCGACCCATCACTCGACGCCGCGGTCGCAACTTTCGCGGGAACAACCTTCGCTGCCGCCTTCGCTGCCGCTGGTACCGCGGCTTCGCTCGCGGGTGCAGGCGTTCCCCCTTTGGCCGCTCGGATTGCTGCCAAAATATCTGAGGTTGAGCCAGGCTTCGCTGCAGGAATCACCTTCTTCGGACTCGGAGCCGCAGGTGCTGGCACGGGAGCAGGCGTTTCCGGCGTCGACGCTTCAGCAGCGGGAGCCGGTGCGGGCACCGCGGTTGGTCCGGCATCAGCACCCTTTTTCTCGGCGCGGATCTTGGCGAGAATGTCAGACGTCGAAATTTTTTCTTGAGCCATTGTCGATACACGCGCCCAATGAAGACCCGCGCGATCCGCGCGGTAAATGGCGAAGGAAAAGAGCGGCGAATTGTGGCGAACGAGTACTTGGTGGGCAACCTCGCCAAGCAAACGTCGACTAGATTTCTCAAACTCAGGAGCAGGCCTTGAAGTCGTTTCTCAGCGGTGAGAACCCCCCCGCCCGGGCCATTCCCTCGAAGCCACAATTATCAGCCGATCACGCGGCGATCCTGGATGACTTCGAGCGTTTGATCCATCGCGACCCCGCCCGACGGGGACTCATCAGCACCGAATGTGGCCCGTCCGAACAGGCGGAGAAGACCGCACGACTCGGTGCCGGACAACTCGCCGCCGCCGCCAGCGAACTCGCCGCCAGCGCTCGTCGAGTCGCCATCGTCACCGGCTTCTTCATCGCACACGCCCAACCTCCCGCCGCCGAAACCGACGGCCCGCCCGGAAGCCTGTTCCTGGCCAGTTGCCTGCGAGCCATCGGCATCGACGCCATCGTGATCACCGACGAACCGTGTGGCCCCGCGTTGCATGCCGCCGCCGACGGCATTCACTTCCCACGCGAGGCCATCTGCGTCGCGCCTCTGGATTCCGGCGTATGGTGCGACGATTTCTGGACGTCCGACTTTGCCCGCGAGCTGACACACCTCATCGCGGTGGAACGAGTCGGACCAAGCCATACACCGGAGTCGGTCATCTCAAATCTCAAATCTCAAATTCCAAATCTCAAATCTCAAATTTCCGATCGTGATGCCTTCCTCGCCGATGTTTCCTCGGAACATCACAACCGCTGCCACAACATGCGCGGCGACTGCATCGACGCACACACGGCACCGCTGCATCGCCTCTTTGAACGACTGCCCGAATTTCGTTCAACCGCGAAAACAATTGGAGTCGGCGATGGCGGCAACGAGATCGGCATGGGAGCGATCCCCTGGTGGGAATTGCAACGCCGCCTCACCGGCGATCACGCGGGCCGAGTCCCGTGTCGCATCCCCTGCGACTTCAACATCGTCGCCGGCACGAGCAACTGGGGAGCGATGGCCCTCGCCGCCGCGACCTGCCTGCTTCGCGACCAAGCCGATGCCCTCAAGCCCTGGACCCAACACCGACACCAAGCCGCGCTGGAACACCTCGTTGACCACGGACCGGCCGTCGACGGAGTCACCGGCCGCCGTGAAGCCACCGTGGATGGCCTGCCGTTTCTCACCTACATCCAGCCGTGGGTAGGCATCCGTCGCCGGTTGGAATGGTTGGATTGATCCGCATCACAACAGTGCGGAGTGCGGGGCGTTGGTGTTTGGAGCGTGCGTTTCGCATGGTCTGGTGACGGTGGCTGCGGCCGCAGCGCCGTGCGTGACGTAGGTTGGGACTCCGTCCCGACCGATCCACTCACCAAATCACAAAACAAACCGCCCGACGAGACAACGCCGGCAACTGTCAGATTAGAGGCGAAAACGGTCGGGACGGAGTCCCCACCTACGGCGATTCTCAGCAACTTCGCGCTGCATCTCGACACCGTTGGCGGGCTGCTCGTCGAGACAGCACTCAGCCTACTGCGCGAAGCGGCATCGAGCGCGGGGCGAAGTCATCGCTCCCACTGACGCTCGGACAGTTCGTTGTCGAGTCGATCGTCGCGGGCATCACGATTCGGTAGTGGTCAATTTGAAGAAGTCCCGGGTGGCACGCCCTGCTAAGGGCGTGGAGACTCGCAAGGACAATTCCACGCCCTTCGATGACTCAGGGCGTGCCACTCAATCGAGCGAGACGACGAACTCGCCATCTTGAAAGATCACCTGCCGTTCGCCGATGACGATAGCTGCCGGATGATTGTCGACGCCTCCTGAGTTCGCCCTCGGAAATCGGAAATCAGAGATTTCGGATTCTTTGCATCTGTTGATTGCACATTCTATCTCGGTCTTTTCAGTGACCATCTCATCGTCCGGGTCCGCTTCACGTCTTTCTCATGTGGACATCCGATGGACGCCGCGATAGTCGCGCAATACCGGAAGCAGCCAGAATTGGCCGCATCGCCGCAGGCGATTCTTGTCCCCTCGCCCCCGCTTCGGGTGAGACGGTTAGAGAGAGGAGGCCGAGTGTCCCTGCGGCAGCTATCTCCAGCGAGTTCGGTGAAACTTGGCCGCTCACAGGATCGACCGATCTCTGCGGCGAGGCCAGCAAACGCTCTTTCACTCCAACGCTCCAACGACTCTCGACGAGCATTCGTCGGCGCGCGGGGTCGTTCGGAAGATTCTCTGTTCTTGCGGGGCACTGATTTCTCACTCCCAGATCGTCCTGATTGATTTCGCCGTTCGCACTTCCTGACACCATTCCCCAAGCACCAGACTGCGAGATTCACCATGCGGCCATTTGATTGGTTGAGTTATTTGCGAAGTTCTCGCCGATCCGCTCGCCGCAACATCCGAACGCGCAAGCGCCAATACCAGCGTTGGAGTAACCCGATCGTCGCCGTGGAGTCCTTTGAGCCACGGTGGGTCTTATCGACAGTGACGATCATGGGCGGCGGAAGCACGCTGGAGGGGAATTCCGGGACGCACTCGGCCATGTTTTCCGCGTCGTTGAACACTGTCGCGCCAAACCCGGTGACGGTTCCGTGGACGATTTCCGGAACAGGCACGAACCCGGCCAACAGTGCGGATTTTAGCACCATGTCCGGAACCGCAACTATTCCGGCAGGAATGATGTCGGCGGCACTTGCCGTGATGGTCACCGGCGATACGACTTCTGAAATGGATGAAAGTTTTCTCGTCACGCTGGGAACCCCAACGGGCGCAACGCTCGGATCCCCCGTCGCCGCCACCGGCACCATCACGAACGACGACGCGGCATCGCCGACTCCAACACCAACACCAACGCCCGCGCCCACTCCCACTCCAACGCCAACTCCAACGCCAACGCCGACTCCAACACCAACACCAACTCCGACACCCACTCCCACTCCCACTCCGACGCCAACACCAGTCGAGGACATCATCGCGGATTTGATGGATGACCAGGCCAATTACTATTCGACTGTCGCCGCGAATCAAGCTTTCGCTGATGCTTCCATCCAGACACTTGACGGCCAGTACAAC
>CAYSHJ010000039.1:0-3339 GCA_964430385.1 uncultured Planctomycetaceae bacterium | reverse complement strand
TTTGCGGTTTCGTGTGGTCGCAAACCCACGGCTGACGCCGTGGGCTATTACCTTTCGCCCCTGCCGGGGCTGACGAACTGCGCAACGGCAAAAAGCGCCAGCGAGGGCGAGCGCTCCAAAACACTTGGATGCCAATAAAGTCGGCTGAGCATCCGCCCTCGCTGGCGCTTCGGGTAAGTGTGTCGGCTCCAGCGTTTTCTCACCCCGCAAAGCATTCAAACGATTGCAGTGCAGAGGTTGTCTTGCTGATTTCACACTTGGAACGACTGTCTCTCTTCATTCACCGTTGTGCTTCACACTTCCAGCTTCGGTGTCAACCATGTACTTGCTTGATCGACTCGAACGCCGTTTTCGACAGTTCGCGATTCCGCAGCTCACCCGGTTTTTGGCGATGGCTCAAGGAGCCGCGTGGCTGTTGGCGAACGTGATGCCGCCGCAACCGGGCAAGCCGGATTTGCTGGCGACATTCTTGCTGTTGCCGGACAAAGTCTCGCAGGGCGAGGTCTGGCGCTTGGTCACATTTCTGTTTTTGCCGCCGGGGACCAGCATACTCTCGCTGTTCGGTATCTATTTGTTCTGGCTCATGGGGACGGCTCTCGAAGGTCATTGGGGCACGTTCCGCTACAACATCTACGTGTTGATCGCCACGCTGGCGACGATCGCCGTCACGTTCGGGCTGCCTGAAGGCGGCCCTGCGACCAACATCTTCATTGGCACATCCGTGTTCCTGGCGTTCGCCTTTTTGTATCCCGACTTTGTGCTCAACATTTTTTTTATCCTGCCGGTCAAGATTAAGTGGCTGGCACTACTGACGTGGTTGGGATATGGCTACACGGCGATTATGGGAAGCTGGCTGGCACGCTTGTACGTCACCTCCTCCGTGTTGAACTTCTTCCTGTTCTTTGGCAAGGATGTATTCTGGCGATTGCGGTTCGGCAAACGCTCGATGGAGTCCGCGTTCCGTGCCGTGACCAAAGGCTCCCAGCCGTTTCATCGTTGCCGGGTCTGCGGCCTGACCGAGAAGGATGACCCGCAGGCCGACTTCCGTATCTGCTCGAAGTGCGACGGCGGCACGTTTGAGTATTGTTTGGAGCACCTACGTAGCCACGAGCATCGCACCAAGGATGTTGCCACGATGTCGTAAGTCGGCGAATTCAGGAGCGAGTCGAATGGCCTCTGCACGTTGGTGGTTTCTGCTGTCAGTTGTGATTCTGGTGATGCCTAAACCCAGTTCGGCAGCCGAGCCTCCATTCGTAAACGACGCTGAGCTTCGCGCTCGACTATTCGATGTTTCGCGAGCGGACGATGCTTTCCTCGCCTCGCTCCGCGCAACGGACACGAACGCGATCGTGCTGCGAGTCGGCGAAAACTCTTCCGCGTCGCGGCGCGAGATTGCGCGAGTGGTCCAGCAGGTCCAGCCGGCGGGGCTGCGATTGTTCTATTGGATTGAGGTTGCTCGCTGTCCCGAACTGGCGGACGCTCGGCCGGAGTTGATGGCCAGTCTGCAAGGGCATCCGGAGTGGCGACGGTTCTTTCCGAAGTGTCCTTTGCCGGCGGTCGATGAGGTTGTGAAGACGTACCCGTGGGTGCCAGTCCTCTCGCGCGAAGGCTTTGACGCGCAGTTGGCTCGCGTGCAGGAATTGCTCGACGGGCTGCCGCGACCGGCGGGCGTGTTTCTTAACGACCTGCAAGCCGCTCCGTCAGCGTGCGGCTGCGGGCATCCGCTGTGTCGTTGGACGACCGACTACGGCCCGAAGCGAACGACGAAGCCACTCGGTCCGGATGCTGCCGCGTTGTTTGTCGAAGCGGTCGCTGCGTTTTTTCCCGCTCTTCCGAAGGAGGGGCCAAGAAAAGTACGTGGAGTCCAAGTCATCCCCGTTTGGACGACGGAATGCGAAGCTCACGACGAGCACGAACTGTGTGCCGGTGTCGGTTGTTTCGAGGGTCTCTGCTGGAAAGAGTTTTCCAAACAACTGACGCCGCTGGCAGAGCGCCCCGAACCGCTCGCGCTGTTGCTGCCGTTTCGAGCGTTCGGCCGCGACATGCCGCACTACGGCAACCGAGCCGGTTGGATTGCCGAAGCGATCGAACTGATGCAAACGCAACCCGCGCGACACCGGGGAATGCCGGTCCCGCCGAGTCGCCTCATCGCCGTCTTGCAAGGTTGGGACGTGACACGGCGCGAGATCATGGCTCAAATCGCACAAACGCGGCTCGCCGGTGCGTCGGGTTTTGTGGTTTCGTACGCTCCGATTGAGCAAGGTTGGGAACCGCGGATTGTGAAATGGAAGTGATGTCGCGTGGGCCGAGCGAAGCAAGACCCACTAATCCTCAAACGAGCGAACCCCACCGGGCTTGCCCCGGTGGCTCGCGGGATTTTGCACGACTCGGCGTCACGCGAAACAAATGGCTCAATCGTGCAAAGTCCCATAAACCACTGGGCCAAGCCCAGTGGGGTCGCTTAACAGAGAACTCATGTTCAACTTCAGGAGGTCGTTCGATGAATCTGATTCGCCGTGTGGTTCGATGTGGCGTGGCGATTCCCGTGTTGTGCTTGTCGTTGGTTGTCAACGGCGTCGCACAAGAAAAAACGCAGACACCAACGGCTCGGCCGAGTCGCGAGGAACTGGAGAAAGCGTTCTCCGACAAAATGAGCGGCAGTGTGCTAGTCGGGCATTACTCGGTCGTCGGCAAGGACGCCAAGCCGGCGAATCCGGAGCGATATGAATTGAAGAAAGTCGCGAAGGTCCGGGACGACTTGTGGATGTTTGAAGCGCGGATCAAGTACGGCCAAACGGACGTCACGCTGCCACTGGTGCTGCGCGTCGTGTGGGCGGAAGACACTCCGATGATCGCGCTCACCGACGCGACGTTGCCCGGTTTGGGCGCGGCGTTCAGTTCGCGAGTGATCTTCCACGGAGACCGCTACGCCGGCACGTGGCAACACGGCAAAGTCGGCGGACACCTGTGGGGCACAATTGAGAAGGCGGAGGCTGCGAATGAGTCCCAAGAGAAAAAGGAGTCCACCCAGAAGAAGGAAAATGGGGCAAAGAAGGAGTAGAGTGATCGTCGCCTAGTGCTTTGTCAGAGCAAAGAATTCGGGTCGCGGAAATCAGCCGCAGGGCGCTAGCCCCGGTTCATGATGCACAAACCGGACGCTAGCGCGTTCCGGCTCACCCGAAAACCAAGCGGTGACAAAGCACTAGCCCTCAAATAAGCGATCCTTTCGCGCTTTTCCAGTGGCGGGCGCGGTGCGCATTTCGAGCGGGCGGACGAATTTGACCGCGGCTGTTCAATCGGGTTGTGTTTGTTTCATGGTGTTGCGAAATGGGTGAGGTG
>CAYSHJ010000038.1:0-17559 GCA_964430385.1 uncultured Planctomycetaceae bacterium | reverse complement strand
TGACACGGCAGTCGTGAGGGACTTGTCGCGCGAATTGCGGATTCCGGCGTTGGTGGCGCAAGTGCTGGTCGCGCGCGGACACACATCGGGAGCGACGGCTGCGACGTTTTTGCAGGCGAAGTTGATCGACCTGCACGAACCGGATTTGATGCCAAACCTCGCGACTGCGGCCGATCGAGTGGTCGAAGCGATTCGCTCGCAGCGGCGGATCACGATCTACGGCGATTACGACGTCGACGGTGTCACGGCCACCAGCTTGTTGTGGCACTGCCTGCGTCTGGCCGGAGCGACGGTCGATTACTACATCCCGCATCGGCTGGAAGAAGGCTACGGCCTGAACTGCGACGCCTTGCGACAGCTTCATGAAGAAGACCCGCAACGCTTAGTCATCACCGTCGATTGTGGCATTGGCAGCGTCAACGAAGCGGCGTTGGCTCGAGAACTCGGTCTCGAACTGATCATCACCGATCACCACGAGTTGGGTTCGCAGCTTCCCGACGCCGCGTGTCTCGTGCATCCGCGGTTGCCGGGTTCGACGTACCCGTTCGGCCAACTGTGCGGAGCGGGTGTCGCGTTCAAGTTGGCGTGGGGTATTTGCCAGCGGCTGGGCGACGGCAAGAAAGCCTCGCCGCCGATGCGCGACTTCCTGCTCGGCGCGGTCGGCTTGACGGCGATCGGCACGGTGGCTGACGTCGTGCCGCTGGTCGATGAAAACCGCGTGCTTGTGCGGCACGGCTTGAGCAGTCTGCGCGAACGATGCAGTCCGGGCCTGAAGGCGTTGTTCCAAGTCTGCAAGTTGACCGAGAAGAAAGAACTGAGTGCCGAGGACATCGGCTTCGCGATTGCTCCGCGGATCAATGCGGCCGGACGACTGGGTCAAGCCCGGCTGGCGGTCGAACTACTGACGACCGATAACGCCGAACGAGCGGTCGCGCTGGCGCGATACCTCGACGAGCTGAATAACAACCGGAAGACCGTCGAACGGAAAATGTTCAAACAAGCGAAGGAACTGGTCGCCGAGAACCCGTCGTGGCAGGAAGCTCCGGCGCTGGTTTTGTCTCATCCCGAATGGCACGTCGGCGTGATCGGCATCGTGGCCAGCAAAGTCGTCGAGCATTTTCAAAAGCCGGCGATCCTGATCGCGCTCGGTCGGCAAGACAACATCGGACAAGGTTCCGGCCGCACATTCGCGCGTTTCGACTTGCACGCGGGGCTGTCCGCGTGCGGTCATCACCTGAAGTCGTTCGGCGGACATCAAGCCGCTGCCGGATTGAAGATCGAAGCCGATCGCATCGACAACTTCCGCGACGAATTCTGCGGCGTCGTCGCGCGCACGCACGAGGTCACACAAACGGACTTCGAACTGGCGATTGATGCAGAAGTGCGCTTGGCCGACCTCACGCATCAGGCCGTCACGATGCTCGACCGCCTCGGCCCATTTGGTCGAGACAACCCGCGCCCGATCTTCGCCGCTGCTCGCTGCGAACTGGCCGAACCGCCGCGTAAAGTCGGCGAAGGCGAACAGCATCTCTCGCTGCGACTCAAGCATTACGGCACGATCTTGCGAGCGATCAGTTTCGGCCAAGCCGACTGGGCCGACGAGCTGACCGCCACTAATGGCCCGATTTCCATCTGCTTCGCGCCCATGATCAATAGCTACAACGGCTATGAGTCGGTTCAGTTGAGATTGATCGACTGGCGTAAAGATGGGTGAGCCGATGCGGCAGCACTCGTTTCCAAGCTCCACTCGCTCGTTCCCAAGCAGAGCTTGGCCCGTCTTCGACATCAGAAATTCGCATCTAGTTTTCTGACAGCCAGTTGTGGCGATGCGATTGTGGCGTGGCACCATGCGCGGCGGTTGGGATGCGGAAGTTCTGTTCGGTCTACTTTGCCGGCCTTTGTACGCTTGGAGGAATTGCGACACCGGCCGCACGGAACGTGGCGGCGCACGCTCCCTCGAGGTCGAGAACAGCACCAGGGACTACGACCGCGAGAAACTCGAAGAGCGAATCGCCAAATTGTCTGGCGGTGTCGCGCAGATCAACGTCGGTGCCGCGACCGAATCCGAGATGAAGGAAAAGAAGGCTCGCGTTGAGGACGCGTTGCATGCGACTCGCGCGGCGGTCGAAGAGGGTATTCTGCCTGGCGGCGGTGTCGCCTTGCTGCGTGCGACTGCTTCGCTCAAACCCAAGAACCTGACGGGGGATGAAGAAGTCGGCTTCAACATCATTCTGCGAGCCTGTCGCGCTCCGCTGATTCAAATCGCCGACAATGCCGGCGTCGATGGCGGCGTGATCTGCGAGAAGGTGCTCGAACTCGACGGCAACAAGGGCTACAACGCCCAAACCGGCAAGTTCGAAGACCTGGTGAAGAGCGGCATCATCGACCCGACCAAGGTGACTCGTTCCGCCTTGCAGAACGCCGCCTCAGTTTCGACCCTGCTGCTCACCAGCGATGCCCTCATCGCCGAGAAGCCCAAGGACGAGAAGAAGGGCGGCGGTGGCGGCCCAGACGAAGATATCTACTAAGCCGCCACTCCTTCTGAGATAGACCTCAGTGATCGAAACAGCCCTCGGCGAGTCCGCTCGCCGAGGGCTGTTTGTATTGGACAGCGGCGATCCATTGCGGCTTTCACTTTGGGCCGACAAGCGTCCGATGCTCGTCGCCCTCTGGCGAAGATGACCGCTTGACACAATGGCCTCTGCGTGAGATTTTGGTCTCGGCTCGGTAACGAATTCACTCGGAGCTACGACGATGGTTGCTGCCACAATGTCGATCGACTTAGACCCCAAAACTGCGGAAGCGGTTGCCGAAGCGTCACCCGAAGAACGCAAGAAGTGGGCGCTCCTCTTGCGGCTCCGATTGCGAGAGCTGACTTCGATGTCACCGCGCTCGCTGCAAGAGGTCATGGATGACATTGGTGCGAAGGCTGCCGCCGCTGGGCTGACGCCGGAGATCCTGGAGTCGCTGTTGATGGACGAATGAATTGCGAGCCGTGCTGGACACCAACATCCTCGTGAGTGCCGTGCTCCTGCCGCATTCCGTCCCGCGCCGAGTCTTCGATCATGTGATTCGCAACGCGCGCCTCCTACATTCCGACGCAGTGATCTCCGAGTTGAGCGACGTACTGAGCCGCCCAAAATTCGACCGCTACATCAGTGCGAGTGACCGTTTGGAGTTTCTCGCCAAGACAGTCCGCGATGCTGAAAGCGTCGAAGTAATCGTCTCGATCACCGCATGCCGCGATCCCGGCGACAACAAGTTTCTCGAACTTGCCGTGGCCGGCTCTGTCAGTCACCTCATAACCGGGGACGAGGACTTGCTGGCTCTAAATCCCATTCGCGGTATCGCCATCGTCAGGCCGCAAGAAGTTTTGGCAGCAATCGAGCGACCTTGAGGTTCGTGGCCACGAGCAGAATCGCAACAAAGATCTAGATTGCGGCCACGACGAAGACATCGCGAACTTGCTGATAATCACGAAAGGCCAGTCTTAGAGTGATCTGCTATTCGGATTTGTGCTCAGACCGTGAAGTGGCATGAGCCGTCTCATGTGCGTGCTTGTTTTGAAAGGATCAATGACATGAACCGAGGCCCACGATCGGCCTCGACAACAATTCGATATTGACGCGCGTGCGTCAAGATCTGCTTCAAGAGAAACGACCAACTTGAGCCGCAAGGCTCATGCACGAAGAGGCAGTACTTGGACCGCGCTCCCGAAAGGGAGCGTCGGCCGGGTGCTGTTCTTCGTGCCCCTTGGTCGGGGTCTCTTGAGCGGCTCTGGTTTGACGCTCCTATCGTTTCGGGACTTCTTATGCTGAACCCAGAACTGCAACTCAGCCATCAGGCCAATGACGACTTAGGTGAGCCATCGCACACTTCATACGTCACCGACAACGACAAAATCTTTGTGGCCGATTGTGATCTCGGCAAAGGCATCTTCGCCATACGAGATTTCGAACGCGGTGAGGTGATCTTGATATTCACCGGCCCGGTCATCAGCTACAGCCGCGCCGTCGCAAAAGGGGATCGTGAAAGTCATCCGCTGCAAATCGGTGTTGATCGATACCTCGATTTAGAAGAACCGGGTGTCCTGACCAATCACTCATGCGAGCCAAACGCTGGCATTCTAAATGACATGATATTGATTGCGATTCGGCCCATCGCGCGCGGAGAAGAGATTCGATTTGACTATTCCACAACCATGTCCCAAGAGACATGGACACTCGAATGTCGGTGTCGTGCGGCATCTTGCCGCGGGATCGTTCGGAACTTCGAGGAATTGCCGCAGCAACTCCAACGTCGATACCTCGCTCTCGGCATCGTGCAGAACTTCATCCGCTCGCAATTCGAGACGAGAAACACCGAATGAAAATGCAGAACGCTCGCAGGGAGAACCAACGCATGAAATTGCTGGCAATCTTCGCGGTGTTGGTGATCAGTGTCTTGACGTTGATTGCCGATTACTTCATCAAAATTTCGGCGAGCGGCGATAAATACCTCGCGACGAAACCGTTCTTGATCGGCTTCGCCCTTTACTCCGCCACGACGTTTGGAACGCACTTCGTGTTCAAGCACGTCAAGATGGCGACGGTGGGAGCGTTTTACGCCGTATTCATAATCCTCGGTCTTTGCATCATCGGCTTCGTCTCGTTTGACGAACACCTCAACGCCTACGAGATCGCTGGGATCGTGATGGCTTTGCTGTCGCTGATTCTGCTCGGGCGGTTCGCTTGAAGCGAATCATCCGCGAGCATCGTTGGCCATCTCAGACCGATTAGAAAACCGGCCTACTTCACATCAAGCGTGAAGTCGGGATGTCCCAAGTCGTCGAGTTGGCGAGTGAGGCGGAAGGATTTGCCGAACACGGCGGACTTCAGCCAGCCGGCGGATTTGCGGACGGGTGTGTAGCCGCGAGTCGTGTGACGCAGGATTTGGAATTCCAGCCGCTCGCCGCGAGCGTCCACAAGCCAGTACTCGCGGATGCCGGATTTCCAGTACAGGTCCGCCACGAGTTCGTTGTCTTTTTCGACGGAACTGTCGCTGACGACCTCCAGCACCATGTCGGGAGTCCCTTCGAGCTCCACGACACCCTCTTCAGCCCCTTCGATCATCCGCACCCGTTCTTTGCGAAAGCTCTCCTTTGAGACAAACATGCCATCGGGATTTCCAGACAAGTCCGCCTCTTCATTACTGAGCAACATCCCGTCCGGGCAAAAAGTGCCGAGCCGTTCCTGCTTCGCCAACCCACCGAGTATACGAAAGAATTCCTGTTTCAATTGGTTGTGCGAAAAGAACTGCTCTTTGCTCATGTCAATCCAGACCTCGCCGGCCAAAAAGAAGAGCGGGATGTTCTCGGGAGATTCCTTCGAAAGCATCCACCGGCGAAACGATCCGAGATCGTTCACCCAAAATGGAACATGTACGGAATCCGAATAGAGTTGAACCATCGTCATCGCGTGCCAACCTCCTCTTTTAAGGCGGTCAATACCATAAGCGTTCGCAACGGACTTGGAAATCGGACCTATCGCACATCGAGCGTGAAGTCGGGATGCCCTAAGTCGTCGAGTTGGCGAGTGAGGCGGAAGGATTTGCCGAATACGGTGGACTTCAGCCAGTGGGCGGATTTGCGGACGGGTGTGTAGCCTCGAGTCGTGTGACGCAGGATAACGACTTGGCAATCAGACCTGAATCAAGCGAGCCCCACTGAGCTTGCCTCAGTGGTTAACGGGCTTCTGCACTACTCCGCCACTTGTTTCGCGAGATTGCGAGTAGTGCAAAATCCCGCGAGCCACCGGGACAAGCCCGGTGGGGTCGCTTGTTTGAGGATTAGAACCGGCGCATCAGTTGATTGACGCTGGGCAGGCCGGCTCGGACACTACTCGGCGATTTCTCGGACGACAACAAGTTGTTCGCGCTGACTGTAGGATGGCCGCCCTCGGCCGCCCTCGGCCGTCCGTGGTTGAGAACGATTATGACGCAGGACGGCCGAGGGCGGCCATCCTCCAAGGAGCAGACAGCATGAAGTCGGCGGCGTTGTTCAAGTCTCGATGGTTTGGAATAGCTGCGGTCGCGGTGGTTGTTTTGATCGCGGCCGGTCGAGCGGTTCGCGCTGAAAACTGGCCGCAGTGGCGGGGGCCGAAGAACAATGGCGTCTCGAACGAGACGGGCACTCCGACGAAGTGGTCGAAGACGGAGAACGTGGCTTGGCGGCTGGCGTTGCCGGGACCGGCGGGAGCGACTCCAGTGGTTTGGGATGATCGCATCTTCCTGACCTCCGTCAGCAAGGACGAACTTCTTTTGCTCTGCGTCGGTATCGACGGCCAAGAACGCTGGCGGCAGGTGATGGGCAGCGGCAATCGCGTTGTGAATGGCGATGAGGGAAATTCGGCGTCGCCGTCGCCGTCCACCGACGGTGAGCACGTGTGGGCCATGATGGCTAACGGTGTGGTCGGTTGCTACACGGTCGACGGCAAGGAAGTTTGGAAGTTCAACCTGCAAGACCGCTACGGAAAATTCAGCATCGCATTCGGCATGACCGCGACACCGGTGCTCGGCGGCGATCGGCTGTATGTGCAGCTCATACACGGCGAGGGGAACCCGAAGACGCGCGAAGCGATCGTGGTTTGTCTCGACACGCGGACCGGCAAGCAGGTCTGGAAGCGAGACCGTCCAAGCGATGCGGTCGGCGAATGTGAGCATTCGTACGCGTCGCCGATGCTGTACGACGACGGCACGCAAAAGTTTCTGTTGTCGCACGGAGCCGACTTCATCGTAGCTCACGATCTGGCGGACGGCCACGAATTGTGGCGCTGCGGCAATCTCAACGTGAAGACGAAGTACGACGCTTCGCTGCGGTTTGTCGCGTCGCCGGCGACGGCTCCCGGCATCATCGTCGTGCCGACGGCCAAGGGAGCTCCCGTCGTGGCCTTGAAGCCGGATGGAAAGGGAGACATCAGCAACAACAGATCCGCCCACCGGTGGACTTACGCAAGAACGCCCGACGTCCCGTCTCCGCTGATTCACGACGGAATTGTCTATCTTTGCATGGAGAACGGTCAGGTTCACTGCCTGGACGAAAGCACGGGAGAACAACTTTATCTCAAGCGAGTCCACAGCGACCGTTATCGAGCTTCTTCCGTTTACGCCGACGGCAAGGTGTACCTCACGGCGCGAGGCGGAATCGTCACCGTGATCAAAGCCGGCAAGACGTTCGAGTTGCTCGCCGAAAACGACCTTGGTGAAGCCATGTCCGCTTCGCCGGTGATCGCCAACGGCACGCTGTACTTGCGTAGCTCCGAGGCCTTGTGGGCAATTCGCGGAAGGTAGAAAAAAACGCTGCCGAACTGGCTGAATCCGTTCGTCGGCGATAGTGTCGTTTGGTCATGGAAACGTCCGCGTCGTCACCGCCGTTCTCGCTCGATACCGTGCTCGCCGCCGTGAGCAAGCATTGGGGCTTCGCCAGTCTGCGGCCGCTGCAAGAGGCGGCGATGCGGTGTGTTTTCGAGCGGCGGGACTCGCTGCTCGTTTTGCCGACGGGGGCCGGGAAGTCGCTGTGTTATCAAGCTCCGTCGGTCGTGCGACGAGACACGACGGTCGTCATTTCGCCGCTGATCTCGTTGATGAAAGATCAGGTTGACGGGCTGAAGGCCAACGGGGTTCCGGCGGCACAGCTCAACAGCTCGCTGGGGCAGTATGAGGTCCGTGAGATTGAGCGTGAGGTGATCGAAGGACGAGTCCGATTGTTGTTCGCGTCGCCGGAGCGGATGGCGACGGACGGATTTCGCAACTTGTTGAAGCAGATCGGCGTGCGGGTGTTTGCGATTGATGAGGCTCACTGCATCAGTCATTGGGGCCATGATTTTCGCCCGGATTATCGGCAACTCGGCGAGTTAAAGACGCTGTTTCCCAACGCCTCTGTCCACGCGTTTACCGCGACGGCTACCCAGCAAGTGCGGCGCGACATTGTCGCTCAGCTTCGGCTGCGAGACGCGGAGGTTCTGGTCGGCAACTTTGATCGGCCGAACTTGACGTATCGAGTAGTCTCGCGCGACCGCATTTCGAAGCAAGTTCGCGAGTGCCTGAAACGGCATCCGAATGAGGCGGGGATCATTTACTGCATTCGTCGGCGCGACGTCGACGAACTGGCGGACGACCTGAAGGCCAGTGGCATCAACGCCCTGCCCTATCACGCGGGCCTGACGCCCGATCAACGCCGAGCGGCTCAAGAAGCCTTCGCCGACGAGAAGTGCGACCTCATCGTGGCAACGGTCGCGTTCGGCATGGGGATCGACCGGTCCAACATTCGCTTCGTGCTGCACACCGGCATGCCGAAGTCGATCGAGCACTATCAGCAAGAGACCGGTCGGGCAGGACGCGACGGACTCGAAGCGGAGTGTATTCTGTTGTACTCGCCGGGCGACGTCGTCATTTGGAAGAAGATTGTCGAGAAACCGCGTGAGGAATCGGAGAGCGTTGTTGATCCGGCGTGGGTACAGAACTCAATCCGGCACATCAAAGACATGGACCGTTACTGTGGTCCGACAACCTGCCGGCATCGGGCGCTGGTCGAGTACTTTGGCCAGAAGTACCCGGCCGAACTGTGCGGAGCCTGCGACGTCTGCCTCGGTGACCGCGAGCCGCATCCGGACGCGCAAACCATCGCGAAGAAAATCTTGTCGTGCGTGTTTCGAGTGAAAGAGAGCTTCGGTGTCGGCCACTTGGTCAGTGTGTTGCGCGGCGAGAACACCGAGGCCATTCGTTCGCGCGGACATGACCAACTCAGCACGTATGGCCTGTTGCGCGAGCATGCATCGCACGTGGTGCGCGATTGGATGCATCAGCTCATCGCGCAGCACGCGCTCACGCAGTCGGATGGCGAATATCCGTTGCTCAAGTTGAACGCCACGTCGTGGGAGTTGATGAAAGACCTCCGCACCGCGCGACTCTTCGCGGTGCCGGAGCGCAAGAAGAAACGTGACGACAGCTCGTCAACGAACAAGAAGTCCAAAGCCGCCACGGAATCGTGGGAGGGCGTCGATCGCGAATTGTTCGACGCGCTCCGTGACCTGCGTCGCCAACTCGCTGATCAACGGGCCGTGCCGCCGTACGTTATCTTCAGCGATGCGACGCTCCGCGAACTCGCGCGCATTCGGCCTTCTTCCTTGTTGCAGATGCACCTCGTCTACGGCATTGGCCAAACGAAGCTCAACGATTTTGGTGCTGAGTTCATGAAACTGATTGACGAGCAATGTTCGGCGCGCGGCTTGTCGCGCAATGTGCCGCAATCTTCGTGGAACTGGGCGAACAAGTGCCCTACGACGTGATCCGCATCGTGGCCACACATCTGGCGGGAGGTGGGATCGAGCCTTCGGCGAGTGTTTGACGAGAGTGCGATTTCCTCGGTGTTTTCCGGGGCTTTCGCGGTCGGCGGACCCTGATCGACATTTCTCGTGAGCCGTCTTGACCCATTTTTCGGATTCCAGTACACACCCGCCTCACGCTGCGGCAGCACAACGAAAGACCGCTGTGACCCAACGCGTGCCACCTCTCGAAATCCCTTCTCAATCGCAACGACAATCTTCCCCCTCCTCGCACTCAACAGGATGGTGCCATGACAGTGAAACTGTCTCGTTTGGCTCCCGCGATGGGAGCATTGATGTGGCTGGCGACAGCCAGCCCGGCCACGGCTCAGTGGATTCCGTTCGCGGGACTGTTCGGCCGGAATCCGTGTCCGTCGCCTTATGCACCGGCGATGGCGGCCTACAATCCGTGCGCTACCGCCGCTACCGCACAGATGATGGTCGCACAGCCAGTGACCGAAATAGTCTATCGGCAAGTGCCCGTCACCGAGTACCGGCAAACCCGACAGACGGTCCGCAAGCCGATCGTCGAGACCACCTACGTCGATCAGCCGATCACCGAATATCGTCAGGTGGTCGAACAGAAGATGGCCAGCGTGCCGACGGTCGCGTATCAAAACGTCACCGAATGCCAAACGGTCCAGCGGAACAGCGGACAGTGGATCACGACATGGCACCAGAATCAAAAGCTGAATCCATGCCAGTACGACAATCGCCCCGGACTGGCGGGTGAGATGAACCGCGTGGGCTACGCGATGCGACAGGCCTTCGTGCCGTCGACCTACGCCACGCGTGAGTACCAATCGCAGGTCACCGCGCAGCAGATTCCGGTCACTCGCCGAGTCGCCGTTCATGGATCCAAACAAGTGACGTACAACGTCGCCCGTTTGGTTCCACAACAAGCGACGAAGAGGATCACGGTCAACACCGTCAAGTATGTCGACGAAGAAGTTGTGTCGATGCAGCCGGTGACCGTGATGAAAACGGTGTCAATGACTCAGACCGCATTCCGCTTCGTTCCGGCGGGAACCGCCACGGCGCTGGCACCGGTCTTGAACAACATGGCGCTGTTGCCCAGTCCCGATCCGTTGACCGAGGCTAAGGTTGTTCCGAGGAAACAATCGGCCACGCGAGATGACGGGACGAATCGCAGTCGGACGCCGGACACCAAGTCAACGGACGTACCGGCGACGAGGTCGTCTTACGAACCACCACGGAATTCGCTGGGAGATGAACTCGACGATGGCCGCCGAGCGAACAAAAATGACACTCCGAAGAGCAGCGTCCGCTTCGTGGCGGCCAGAGGTTCGGATGCCATTTGCGTCACGGGCTGGCGTCCGCGAGTCACCCCTGGCACACCGCGATCTTCGCAGCGATCCGAGCATTCTAACAACGCGACTACGGTCGCGGAGATCGATCGGTAATGACGTTGCCGGTTCGATTGGACTCTCTCCCCAATCGCGACGACGGACTCCTGTAATATTTACGAATCCCTCCTGTCCCCTCCCCTCCCGTTCCTCAGAATCTCTCTCCCTCCCTCGCGGTGTCCGGCGTCAGCCCGGTTCCCACACAGCCCTCCAGTTTCTCACGACCCGGCTTCTTCCCAGAAGCCGGGTTTCCTTTTTTGGAGGCGGCAGGCATGAATTCGTCGCCCAGCGCAGCCAATTGCAATCGTCAATTTTCTCAGCGCGGTGGAAGGCTGTTCGGCCGCGCGAAGATCATCCGGCCGGAGCTGCTTTGCAGCACGCTGGTGACCGTCGTCTCGATCTCCTTGCCGATCAGTTCGCGAGATTGCTCGCAGACGACCATCGTGCCGTCGTCGAGATACCCAACGCCCTGACCGACGGCTTCGCCTTCGCGAATGACGCGGACCTTCAAAGCGTCTCCAGGCAGGTACCTCGGTCGTAGCGAGTTCGCGACATCATTGAGATTGATGACTTCGACCCCTTGCACGTTCGCCACGCGGTTAAGGTTGAAGTCACTGGTGACAACTCGGCCGTTCAGATCCTTTGCCAACTCGACCAGCCGTTGGTCAACGGTCATGCCGTGATGGTCGATCTCTTTCTTCTTGGTGTCGTACACGGACACCTCGGCGTGCGGCATCTGTTGCAGCTTGGCCAACACGTCTAGGCCGCGTCGGCCGCGCATCCGGCGATTCTTGTCGGACGAGTCCGCGATGTCCTGAACTTCTTTCAGCACGAAATCAGGCACGATCATGCGTGACTCGATGATCTTGGTCTCGACGACATCGGCGACTCGGCCGTCGA
The DNA here is from genome assembly GCA_964430385.1 of uncultured Planctomycetaceae bacterium. Taxonomy (GTDB): domain Bacteria; phylum Planctomycetota; class Planctomycetia; order Planctomycetales; family Planctomycetaceae; genus CAYSHJ01. Next base: position 5,933 of record CAYSHJ010000038.1, on the reverse strand, counting down.
TGAGCGCGCTGCTGTCGAGGATCAGTGGCCGGACCCCTTTGAGTTCGCGCGAAAACTCGACGTACGGAATCACAAACCGGAAATCGTCCCGCGTCTGCATCAACAGCGACGTGCTGAAATAGGTGATTATTAACGTCAGCACCGTCTTGATCGCGCCTTCATATCCCTTCAAGGCTGTCACGGCTGCAAAAACCGGTGAGATCGCTTGCAGCATCAGAAAGCTCAAGAGCACGCCGATCAGCAGGCCGAAATACATGGCCGAAACCACCTCGATCCGTTTGCGTGGGATGAAGATGTCGACCAGCGTGGCCACCTGCGTGATGATGATCATGATCAAGAACGCAAGGATCTCGTGTCCTTCGATGATCTGGGGAGGTTCGCTCTTCGGGTGGACGATCGCCGCGATCGCGCTGGCGCAAATCAACAGATACAGAAAACGCAAGACAATCAGATACATGTCTAGGTGGGCTTTTCAGCAGAGGCAAGCGAAGGAATCAGGTCCGCAAGTCGCGTGATCTGAGAAACAGTCGTGACGACGATACCGGTGACAAAAGGCTGCTGCAACCGCCGCCGATCAGAAGTTCTTGAACTGGTGTGTTTCCACGGAGCCACTGTCGAACAAATTTCGCGTGACAACATTCGTTATTCGGCCGGCGGCAACTCTCTGGCAAGCAACTGATATAACGCCTCCAGCGACTGCGGGACGACCTTGGTGTCGGCGATCACCGGCATGAAGTTCACATCACCGTTCCAGCGCGGCACGACGTGCCAGTGTAAATGCCCAGGCAAGCCGGCTCCGGCGACGCGACCCAGATTGAGGCCGATGTTGAAGCCCTCCGCTCCGATGACCAGGCCGAGCAACTGGACCATGCCACGAATTTGCCGCTGTGCGTCGAGCAATTCGGCATCGGTCAATTCATCAAGCGAAGCCTTATGGCCACTGGGTGCGATAAGCATGTGACCGTTGTTGTACGGAAAGCGATTCAGCACGACGAGGCAATGCTGAGAGCGATGCACGAGGTAGTTTTCCGCGTCGCGCGAATCGTCTCGATAGCGGCACAGGAAGCAACCGTCGCTCGGCTGGACCACCTCGTTGACCAGATAGTTCAGCCGCCACGGCGCCCAGAGCTGTTGATGCGACACGGTTCATGTCCTTACTTTGGAATTTTCTCAAAACGCCGGCTGAGTCGTTTGTCCGGGAAGTGCCGGCGGCTCGGCGGCGCCTTTGCCGACGAGCGCGGCCGAGGTGGAGTTCGCTGTCGGTGGCGGCACCAGCACACCACAGGACATGACGTACTGAAACGCTTGATCGAGAGTCATGCTCAAGTCGACCAACTCGCTCTTGCGGACGTTCATCGTGTACCCCGTGAGCGGCAGTGGCGAACTGGGAATCAGCACGCTGACCAGCGGTTCTCCCGCGGCTTGAGCACATTCCGGCATTCCGCCGCCAGTGACAAATCCCAGCGACCAGATGCCGGGGCGAGGATACTCGACCGCCACGACGCGTTGGTATTTCAAGTCTCGTTCGGCCAGGAAGAAGTCCGTGACATGCTTCACCGCCGAGAAAATTTGTCCGACCAACGGCACGCCGCTCACAAACCAACCGGCCCGTGTCGCGATCCACGCTCCCAACCGGTGCGTGACGAAACGACCAATCGAATACACGCCGGCAATCGAGATCACCACCGCTACCAAGCTGAAATGAAACAGTGGTTGAAACGAGCGGATCGTGACCAATTCCATATAGATGCCGATCGCAGTTCCCGGCACCTGCGCAACTCCACGTTCCTTGGCGACGTCGTAGTAGTCCAAGTACGGCACTGCCTGCTTCCCTCGCGGAAAGTAAGCCACCTTTTGGAGCTGTTGCCTTACATCCAGGATCGCCTGCTCGCGCGACGCATTCTCGACTCTCGCCAGCCGCTCCAAGAATACGGTCCGCTGATCCTCCGGCACCAAGTATCCCTTTTCGCAGAAGGGCAGCGCCGGCAGTCCGTCAGGTCGGACCAGCCCATCCACCGGCCGTGTCTTTTGCACGGCGTGCGCGATCGAAAACCGCACCGCCGAACTAATCGGCAACACGATGAAGTTGTTGATCGCGTGAGCGATCCAAACCAGGATCACCAGCGTCAAGATCGGCGGAATCGCAATGGCGAGACCGCGCACGAAAATTCGCGTCGCACTCACAGGATGAACTGTTTGCGAATCGGGGTTCGGAGCAGAACTGGCGGACTCGGGCAACGTCATGGTCAAGATGCCAAGGGAATCGCATCACTTAGTGACGCGAACGCAAACAGGCCAAAGACTCGTCCGCTGCGCGAACTGACAGCCTTCAACCACTCAACCGGAGTATAGTCCTGTCATCTCGCCATTCAAGCACTTATCAAACTCACGCATTGACACGGACGATGGATGCGGCGAGATCAACCCTCGCCAGCGACCGCCGAGTCTGCCAATCGTCATTTCGCGCCGTTGGCTTGACGATCGACGATCGGAACTTAAACTCCCCCTTTTGATCTAATCGCGGGCAGGATGCTCTATTAGTTTTTTTGATGATCAGGGTGAACACAGGCGGATAGCGCTCAGATGCCTTTGCGAAACGTGGAGCTTTTTTGCGAGGTGGTCACTCAACGCAGCTTTTCGAAAGCGGCGGTCGAGCGTGAGGTCACGCAATCATCGGTCAGCCAATCAATCTCTGCCCTGGAGCGTCGCCTGGGCGTGCAACTGATCGACCGGAGCAAGCGACCGTTTGAACTGACTCCCGCCGGAGCGGTTTACCACGAAGGTTGTCGCTCTCTGCTGGATGAGTTTCGCAAGCTCGATGACCGCGTGCGCGCGATGGTCGACAAGGTTGTGGGGCGAGTTCGTTTGGCAGCCATTTATTCCGTCGGGCTGTCCGAGATGGATTGCTACGTCCAGCGATTTCGCGACCAGTATCCTGACGTCGATCTGCGCATCGATTACTTGCATCCCGACGAGGTCTACCGACGAGTCTCCGCGGACGAAGCCGAACTCGGCCTGGTCTCGTTCCCCAAAGAAGGAGGCGAGTTCAGTTCGCAGCCGTGGCAGCGTCAGCCGATGGTGCTGGTCGTGTCTCCCGGACACGAACTGGCCGAGGAAGGCCGGCAACTTGGCGGAATCTCGGTGCAAGCGCTCGACGATCTGCCGTTCGTGAACTTCACCGAAGATCTGACGATTCGCCGCCAGATCGACCGCTGGCTGAAGGCGGAGAAGGTTTCCGTCAACGTCGTTCACGCATTCGACAATATCGAGAATATCAAGCGGGCTATCGAAGACGGCTTGGGCGTGTCGATTTTGCCGGAGCCGACCGTGCAACGCGAAGTCGCGCGCAAAACATTGGTCGCTTTGGCGTTCAAGGACGTTTCGTGGCATCGTCCGCTGGGAGTCATCCACAAACGCCACAAGACGCTTTCCACGGCCACACGCAAACTCCTGGATCTCCTCAAGATTTCGCCGGAATCGCTGCCACCAGTCGAACGAGTCAATCGAAACACAAAGCGGCGTCCGAAAATTGGACGACCGGTCATGACTTAAGGGTTGCAACATAGACGACGTCGTGATGCGTCGCAAACATTTGTTGGGACGTTGTCCTCTGTGTTGACGTCAGGAAGTGCTGACATGAGCCATGTAATGCTGCACAGCAATGGTTGGCCCAAGAAACAAGGCCTTTATGATCCGGCGTTCGAGCATGACGCTTGCGGCGTCGGCTTCGTCGCGCATATCAAGGGGGTGCGATCTCGGTCGATCATCGACGATGCCGACGAGATGCTGCGTCGCATGACGCACCGCGGGGCTTGTGGCTGCGAGCAGAACACGGGCGATGGCGCAGGCATCCTGACGGCGTTGCCGTACGAATTCCTCGAAAAGCTTGCCAAGACCGAGCTGAGAGTCTCTCTGCCGCCGCGTGGCCGCTACGGCGCGGGTGTCGTTTTTCTGCCGAAAGATGCGGCCGAACGACAGCTTTGCAAGCAGACGGTCAACGACATCATTGCCGAACAAGGTCAAGACTTGATCGGCTGGCGCGCGGTGCCGACGGATGCGGTGAGCGCAAAACTCGGCCCGTCGGCCGTGAGCTGTGAGCCGGCGATGGAAATGGTGATCGTCGGCGCGAGAGAGGGACTGGACCAGACGGCGTTCGATCGGCAGCTGTTCATCATCCGCAAGGTGGCGAGTCACCGGCTGCGGGACGAGTCGAAGTTCAAGCAGGCGCTGTTGTTCTATATTTGCTCATTGAGCACCCGCATCTTGATCTACAAGGGCATGTTGCTGCCGTGTCAGGTCATGACTTATTTCGCCGACTTGCGTGATCTGGCCTACAAGAGTCATCTGGCGATGATTCACTCGCGGTTCTCGACGAATACGTTTCCCAGTTGGGACCGTGCTCAGCCGTGCCGCTTCATGGCCCACAACGGCGAGATCAACGCGCTACGCGGCAACGTCAATTGGACGGTCGCAAGGCAAGGTGTCATGCGATCCGAACTCTTCGGCGACGACCTCAAGCGGTTGTTCCCGATCATGGAAGCGCACTGCTCCGACTCCGGAAACTTCGACAACGGACTCGAACTGCTGTATCACGCCGGCCGCAGCTTGCCGGAAGTGATCATGATGATGATCCCCGAAGCGTGGCAGAATCATCTCGCGATGGCCGAGGAGAAACGAGCGTTCTACGAATACTTCAGCGCGTTGCAGGAACCGTGGGACGGTCCCGCGTCGATTTCGTTTACGGACGGGCATTACATCGGCGCGGTGCTCGACCGGAACGGGCTGCGGCCGAGTCGCTTCTACGTGACGACCGACGACAAGGTTGTGATGGCCTCGGAAGTCGGAGTGCTCGATATCCCACCGGAGAAGGTCGTCAAGAAGGGTCGCTTGCAGCCGGGAAAAATGTTCTTGGTGGACTTCGAACAAGGCCGGCTCATCCCGGATGAAGAGTTGAAGATGTTGGTCGCCAGCAAGCGGCCGTACAAAGAATGGCTCGCAGGCCAACGCCTGCGACTGGCTGAACTGCCGAAGGCCGCGGTGCCGCAGATTCTTGATTCGGCGACCCTGCTCAAGCAAATGCAGGCGTTCGGGTACACGACCGAGTCGCTGCAATTCCTGCTCATCCCCATGATCGAGACGAAGAAAGACCCGCTGGGCTCGATGGGCAACGACGCCGCGCTCGCCTGTCTCAGCGATCAGCCACGATTGATTTACGACTACTTCAAACAACTCTTCGCACAGGTGACGAACCCGCCGCTCGATTCGATTCGCGAGGAAGTCATCATGTCGCTGGAGTGCTTCATCGGCCCGGAGGGCAATTTGCTCGACACGACCGAGAGGCAATGCCATCGACTCTCGGTGCCGAACCCAATCCTGACGAACGAGGAACTGGCCGCGATTAAGCACCTGAACTATCGCGGCTGGCGGACGAAGACGATCGACATCACGTTCCCGCGCTCGCAGGGCGACCCGGGTTTGCGTTGGTGCCTCGAACGGATTTGCCAACAGGCGACGCAAGCGATCAATGCTGGCTTCAGCCTGATCGTGCTGTCCGACCGAGCGGTCGGGCCGGAGCGCGTGCCCGTCAGCGCGCTGCTCGCGGTCGGAGCGGTGCATCAATATCTCGTGCGTCACGAGTTGCGAACGCGCATCGGTATCGTGGTTGAAACGGGCGAGGCGCGCGAGGTGCATCATCACTGCTTGCTGGTCGGCTTCGGAGCGGACGCGATCAATCCGTATTTGGCCTTCGAAGCGTTGCGGCAGTGTCGCCAGGACGGAGTGCTCGACGAGAAGTGGACCGACGACAAGATCGTCGCCGCGTACCGCAAAGCGGTCGAGAAAGGGATGCTCAAGGTCATGGGCAAGATGGGCATCTCGACGTTGCAATCGTACAAGGGTGCTCAGATCTTTGAAGCGGTCGGCCTGAACGATCA
>CAYSHJ010000037.1:0-1999 GCA_964430385.1 uncultured Planctomycetaceae bacterium | reverse complement strand
TCCGACCTCACCACTGAGCGAATCATCGCCATCACCGCCGTCCAGCGTGTCGTCGCCATCGTTGCCTCGCAACGTGTCGTTACCGGCCCCACCTTTCAGGATGTCATTGCCCAGCCCGCCGATCAGCGTCTCGTCACCTTCGCCACCTTGAACGGAGTCGTTCCCGTCGCCGCCATCCAGCAACACGCGGACATTTCCGAGCGCGCCACTGCCAGTGATGGTGTCATCTCCGAGTCCGCCGTGAACTTCGAGTAACGTGGCGGCCACCCGCTTCAACATCCCGACGTTGATCGTGTCATTTCCGCCGTTGCCGTTGACCAGCACGCGGTTGAACGTCGGACCGACCGTGACTGTCTTGCCGGTCTCGGTGACCGTCAGCAGATGCTCGATGCTCTGTCCGACATCAAACGTGTTGGCCAGACTTGTGCCGTTGACGATTAGCGTGTTGTCGCCGACTGTGTCTCCGATGAAATCGTTGCCGCTACCGGCGCCATCCCACACGGTCGTGTCGTGTCCTTCGCCGCCGTCCAAGGTGTCGGTACCACCCTGGCCGTTGAGTGTGTCGTCCCCGACATTACCGAACAGCGTGTCGGTCCCCGATCCACCAAACATCAAATCGTTGCCGACGCCACCGTCCATCGAGTCGTTGCCGGCGGCTCCGTTCATCGTGTCGTTACCGGCATTGCCGATCAGCGTGTCGTTCTCATCGCCCCCCAGTACCAAGTCGCCAATCGCGTCGCCACCGATCACGGTGACGGTCACAGTGACGGGCGCGCTGCGGCCTGCCTGGTTGTCGGCAATGCTGTACGTAAAGCTGTCCGTCCCGCTGAAGCCGAGATTCGGAGTGTAGGTCACCAGGCCGTTGCCCAGACTGACTGCGGTCCCGTTGGCCGGCTGTGTCTCGATCTGCACAGTGCTGTAATCCAGCGCACCGTCGGAATCGACGTCATTCGAGACGACATCAAACGTGGTGGGGAATCCGCCAATTGACGTGGCCGTGTCGGCCGTCGCCACCGGCAACACGTTGACCGGAGGCATCCCGATCGAGGTCGGATCGGCGTTGCCGAAGATCGTGTGCGCGGTGTAGGTTCCCGTCTCGCCTGGAGCGAGCGCAAAGAGGTTCCGCAAGGCGATGGTACCGTGGCTTTGAACGTCGACGAACTCGTCAGCGTCAAGGTCACCCTGTATCGAATCGCCCAAGGGGAGCCCAGGCTGAATCACATTGGATTCAATGTTCGGCCAGTCGCTGTGTTCGTAACGTCCCGTCGCAGGAATTGTGCCGCCGATTCCACTGATCGCAATGAAGGCTGCGACAGTTGATGGCGTGCCGACTCGGTCCGTTTCCAGCATCAATTCCGTACCACCAGGATTCGGCAAGTGTCCGCCCGCGTCACCAAAGGTCGTTCCAAACGCCGTCGACATGTGCATGTGATTGAAGTTGACCATGTCGAAATTCACCGCAGCGGCCGTCGTATTCGTGATCATGTAAGTCCGTGTCATGAACGAACCGATTTGCATTCCCGCCGTGTCAAACATCTTCTGAGTGGTGGCACAAAAATCCCAAGTCATGCCATAAGTGCTATCGATGAACACACTATGAGCTTCCGTCGAACTGGCTTCGAATGGAGTTGTGAATGAACTGGCACTTAATGCGGCGCGTGTCCCAGTCGGCTCCTGGATGTACGTCGTTGTGGAAATATTGATCGTATCCGTCAGAGGCACGGGGCCCAATGGGTTGTAAAGAAAATTAAACGCGATTTGCCCAACGCCATCGATATTGAACTCAGAATCTCCGTCAACCGTCCCCGAAACGAGAGTCGCGGTCGTGACCGGAACAACTCCAACGCCCGTGCAAACTGCATCTGGGAAAGTGTTTCCCGAAACTGGCGGCGGCGGCGGTGGCGGTGGCGGTGGCGGCGGTGGTGGTGGCGGTGGCGTCACTTCCACAGTGAATGAACTCGACACCAAATCGCGGTTCGCGCCGCCATCGAGCGTGTCG
>CAYSHJ010000036.1:0-14538 GCA_964430385.1 uncultured Planctomycetaceae bacterium | reverse complement strand
GTGGCCCCGTGCCGCTGTTGTTCCTGATTGACGAGATACTGCCCGGCACAAATTCGCACGACCGCCGCGTCGGTGCCGAAGCGATCATCCGCCGCCTACTCGACCGCGACGCCGTCGGCTTGGTGACGACGCACGATCTCGCGCTGACAGACATCGTCGTCGAACTCGGCGGCGCGGCGCTCAATGTCCACTTCGAAGACCGCCTCGAATCCGGACGCATGACATTCGACTACCAACTCCGCCCCGGAGTCGTCCGCCGCAGTAATGCCCTGGAGCTATTGAAACTCGTGGGATTGACTGAAGAGACCAGCCAATCGCCGACAAACGCCTGAGCTGCGTCAATCACAGGAATCTGTCCCAAGACTTCGCGCCCGTCCGAACAACCCCAGCGAACCGTTTGGGTGGCACGCCCTGAGTCATCGAAGGGCGTGGAATTGTCCTTGCGAGTATCCACGCCCTTAGCAGGGCGTGCCACCCGGGACTCCTTCAAATTGACCCCCTACCGAACAACCCCAGCGAACCGGTCGGTGACAACGCACCCGCGGGCGTCGGAATGTCGGCTTCGACGACTGGGGGCAAGATCACTTCCTCGAGCCAACAATGCTTGAGTTCCTTCACAAGCCACAGAAATTTTTCGAGGTCGACCGGTTTCGTCAGATAGGCCGCGACATCGAAGTGCTCGACATCCGCGCGATCCTCGGCGGCGGTTGAGGCGGTCATCACAACTACCGGGATTCCTTTCAGCGACTCGTTCCCTTTGGCGGCGGCCAATACGTCACGTCCACTGATGCCGGGCAGACCCAAATCCAACAGGATCAAATCCGGCCGTGGCGCATGGGAGAATTTGGCTTTGTGACTCAGGAATTCCAGCGCTTCCTCGCCGGTCTTCAGCCACGTCATGCGGTGCTGAATCTTCCCCTTCTGGAGTGCTCCGATGGTCAGTCGAGCCGCCGTCAAGCTGTCCTCGACGAACAGAATCTCCATCGGCCGACCGACCGTTTGGCCGCTGCTTGAGGCGTTCATAACAAGGCCCTCCTTGCGTGCGGTGAGTTTCAGCGTCCGACGGAGTCTACGTCGAGTGGCCCTTCGCTGAAAGCAAATTCCGTCACGCCGCTGTGGGACGCGCCTTTTCGTTGCACATGCTTTAGCTTGTGCGATCAAAGTTGGACTGGGAACAATTGAACTCTGAGCACGCTCGGTGAAGAAAAACGATCAGGAACTCTTTTTCTCGCCTGAGACCAATTTGGGACGACCGCGCGGTCGGATCGTCACCTCCAAACCCAAACGCTTGACGATACGTTTGGTCCAATTGGATTCGCCGAATGGTGAGCCGCGATTGACGCTCCGCCGCAGGGCTTCAACTTCGGCATCCGATTGCGATTGGTTAACGTGTTGACGCCATTGACGCGGACACGGGACGGGCCATTCGCTGAGCACGGACTTCGCGAATTCATTCCGTTGTAACCGGTGCCAGAGACTACTCCACATCCAGTCTTCCGCCTGTTTCACGAGATTCGCTCGCAGCGCATTTCGTTCGACGTACCGGCAGACCGTGAGAAAGTGCAGGTCGACTTGGACGGGGAAAGATTTGAAGCGGCCTTGGTAAAGATGCCCTGTCCCGACCGTGTGATGGTGCGCGTGCCAGCGCTGCGTGTGAGTCAGCGTCATCCAACCCATGAACTTGGACAGATCGCCGTCACGTCTCGGCCACAACACCAAGTGCCAATGATTCGGCATCAAGCAATACGAGAGAACCCGCATCCCCACGCGGTCCCGGGCTTCTTGCAGCACACGCTCGAACGCCGCGTAGTCTTCCGGCTTCTCAAAAATCGTGGCACGAGCATTCGCACGATTCAGTACGTGAAACACCATTCCACCGTCGTCTGCTCGTTTGGCTCGTCCCATGCTGGCCGCAGTCTATTCGCCGCCAACGCGGACTGTCAAACAACGGTTCCTGACACCTTTTTCGCACCTTGCCTTTTCGTCTGTTTTTCGGCCCATCCGGTGAATGCGAACCGACACTTGTACATGGCGTGGATTTTGGGAGGCATCGCTCCGATGTCCAATGGTGACGATGACCATGACTCTGACCCAAGCGATCCCGAATTCGACCGCTGAAGCTCGGTATTGGACATCGGAGTTATGCCTCAAAAAATCCACCGTGGAATAGATCTGCACTCCCCATCGTCGGAAGATCCAGTGACCTCAATGCAAGAAGAACCTTCACAAACAACAACCGTCGAGTGAAGCTTGCATGTGCCTAGTGCCGCAACTGCGAATTGAACTGTCATGGACGACCACTGTTGCCTGGAACGTGTTCGCCACCGTCGGGCTTGTCCCGGCGGAGCGCTGACTGGCCAGCTACCAAGGCCGTCAGCAACTCGGAGCGCCCCCGTGGGGCTTGTCCCCACGGAGCGCATGACGGACCAGGCAGCAGTCGTTGCTCCCGTGGGGACAAGCCCCACGGAGAGCCAGCGATCCGTAGGAAATGCCAGTGTAGCTGTCCAGTCATGGCCCCGCCGGGACAAGCCCGACGGTGGCGACACCGGGACGTCGTACGTCTTTCAAGGGGATTGTCAAACCGCTTACATGACACAGCAATTCGCAGTTGCGGCACTAGTCAGTTCTGATGGCGTAAGTGAATGTAGTCGCGGTTAGCAAAAGTCCTCGGACTTCAGCCGAGGACTTTTGCTTTTAGCACAGCGGAAGCCAATGTTGGGGAGCAGCATTCGCCGTGAAAATCCCATTCGAAACCGTGCGCCCTGCGCGAGGCAATCAGTGCGCGCCGTGTCCGAAACGGGGCCGCCACGTAGTACCAGATCTGGGCCCGCTCCCGGAAGCGTGAACATCGATTTCGGCGCGGCGTTTTTCGGATACGGAGCGAATCGAGAAGCAACGAACTCCACGGCGTTCGAGAAGAGTCCGAAAACAGGCGGATCCGTGGCGGTTTGATCGGAGGCTGGCTGGCCGGCTGATTGAATCGCCCAAAGCTCCGCGGTCCGCGGTGCATTGCCCCAGGGGTAACGAGTCGTGCCGCCGTTCGTCGCTGCGAATTCAAATTCAAATTCCGTCGGCAATCGCTTGCCGATCTCTTCCGCGTAGGCGACGGCTTCGTCAAACAGTAAAGCTGTCATTGGATGATCGAGCGGAGGCAGTTCCGGCTTTCCCCGCAGCGTCATTGGCAAACGTCCTTGCCGCTTTTCGAGACATTGCTCAAACGTCACCTCATGCGGATCGAGGTAGAACGACCGAATCGTTCGCTGGTGTTCGGGAATCTCAGACACGTCGGGAAGCCCGACTGCGAAATCAGCCTGACCCTCGAAGTACACCATCTCTTTGGTCACGTCGGTCGCGGGAATCTTGATGCGGCTCAGGACGACGCCGCCTTTTTCCGACGGATCCCAAAATCGTTGGGGGTAAAGCTCCGACATGGTGGACGCAGTCGTTGGCACTGTTCGGAAAACCTCGTGAAAGCGTCCGTCATCCAGGGCAGCGACGACGAGGTAATCGCTCGGAAGCAGTTCCAAAATAACCGGGCTCTTCTCGTTGGGATGGATGGCCTTGTTGGGGATCGGTTCACCGGTCATCGGATCGAGCGGGTAAAAGACGAGCGCGGCTCCGGCGGGTTCCGTTGTGATTTCCACTCGCAGCGGTTTAATGATTTGCAATTCTGCTCCGGGAGGAATGTTTGGGCCGGTGGAAGTTGGCTTGGAGACAGCGAGACCGATGGCTACGAACGAACTCAAAAATGCCACCAGCAATGTGGCCGCTAATGTGGGATTGCGGCGGACCCAACGTACGCCGCGCTCCCAGCGGCTGACGCGGCGGGCGAAGATCGATTCACCAGACAAAAAGCGTTGCAGGTCATCTGCGAATGCCTGGGCGGTCGCGTATCGCCGGTCCGGAGACTTCGCCAATGCCTTGAGACAGATGGTTTCCAAATCCCGCGGAATGTTTTTTGAGATCGTTCGGGGAGACCGCGGATCGCTGCTTTGAATCTGATGCAACAGCAAGGAAGTCGACCCTTCGAAGGGCCGTCTACCCGTAAGCATTTCGTAGAGCACGACGCCCAGTGAGTACACGTCGCTGCGTCGATCCGCGCTGTGGCTATCGCCTCGAGCTTGCTCGGGTGACATGTACGCGGGCGTGCCCAGAATCACACCCGATAGCGTCACGGTAATTTCGGCACCATCGAGCTTCGCGAGGCCAAAGTCCGAAACGTACGGGTTGCCTTCGTTGTCGATCAGGATGTTGCTGGGCTTAAGGTCGCGATGAATCACTCCCGATTCGTGGGCGTGGCGGACGGCCACGGCGACTGACTTCAACAGTTGCGCGGTTTCCTCATATGAGTAAGGCTTCACACGCATTCGCTCGCCGAGTGTCATGCCATTGATGAATTGGCTGACGATGTAGACCTGCTGTGCCTCCTGACCCACTTCGTAGATTTGGACAATGTTGGGATGTTCTAGACCGGCCGCCGCGCGGGCTTCACGCATGAACATGGCCTTGCGATGTTCGTCCAATTCGCCGCTGCGAGGCATTTTGATGGCGACATAGCGGCCGAGACGCAGATCTCTGGCTTTCCAAACGGTTCCAAATTGTCCCGTACCGGCAATCTCAATAAGTTCAAAGGGGCCGATGCGTTCGAATTCCTCGTGGCGATATGAAACGGTTACGTCCAGGACCGGAAAATGGCTGCCACAGGAAGGGCAGGAGGCCTCGGAACCTTTTTCAAGTTCAACGACGTCCAGCGCCTGTTGGCAGTGGGGGCATTTGACTCGCATGGGAAACCCGCTCTCGAAGAGGAAGTCGAACTTTCCAGGCCATCACACGTCGTCGGTTTGTCCAAGAGCATACCGGTCTGCAATGAAACTTTCATATTCTTACACTTGCCGGGGCGCGCCTGGATTGGGAGGAACGTGTTTACCAAGGATCCTGGGTCGGCAAAAAGGTGGCAGGGGTGGGTAAAAGGTGCTGGGCAAAAGTTGGCAGGGGTCTGAGGTCAGGCATTCCGAGGCATGCTTGCTTGACGCCTTCGGCCGCGACCGGAAAGCTGTCACGATACGGTATCAAGAAACGCCATGAAGGAACTGTTCATGAAGATCATCGAAGTCGACGTCGTGCCGCTGACCGGAGCCACTGTGGATGGGGGCTGGCCCCAAGGGCACGAGCCGCAAGAAAACTTACACACACTCGTCGAAGTGATAACCGACGAGGGTTTGTCCGGTTGGGGCAGTTGCTTCACGTCCGGAAAGTTGATCACCGGGGCGCTGGAGTTATTGTGGCCATTGTTGAAAGGCGAGTCCGCGGTCGAACCCGAGCGAGTCAGCGAGAAGCTGCGACAATCGACGTTCTGGCAGGGCAGGGGGGGCTCGGTCGAGCATGCGATCAGTGGCATCGACATCGCGCTGTGGGATCTCTTCGGCAAAGCCTGTGGTCAGCCGGTATCGCGACTGCTCGGCGGAAATTATCGGCAGCGGATCAAACCTTACGGCTCGATCTTATTCGACGAACCGGACGCCTTGCGTGGCACCTTGGAAGCCACCGTCGCGCGTGGCTTCAAAGCGATCAAGCTGGGCTGGCGTCCGTTCGGCCGGCGAGATCGCAAGTTTGACGAACTGCTGATCGGCACCGCTCGTGAGACGGTCGGAGCCAACGTCGAACTGATGGTCGATGCCGGTGGCAGCGAGCAGTTCTGGCCGCACGGCGTCAACTGGGCGCGCGAGACGGCGCACATGTTGGCTGACTACGGCATTGTCTGGTTTGAAGAAGCGCTGCAGCCGGATGACATCGAAGGCTACATCGAGCTGACGCGCGTCTCGCCCGTGCCGATCGCGGCCGGCGAAGTGCTGACTCGACGGCAGTCGTTCTTGCCGTGGCTCGAACGCCGCGCCGTTGACATCATCCAACCTGACAGCACGAAGAATGGCGGCCTGAGCGAATCGCGACGAATCGCATGGATGGCTTACGATCATAACATTCAAATGGTCTCTCACGGCTGGAACACCGTCGTGGGGCTTGCTGCCGACTTGCAATTGGCAGCCGCCATGCCCATCGCGAGATACGTTGAATATCTCACCCCGTGCGCTTATATCGAAGACCTGACCGTCGAACCTTTCAAAGTGGACGGGGAAGGATACCTCGAAATCCCGACCACCCCCGGGCTGGGGATCGAGATCGACCGCGATAAGTTACGGACGTTTGATGCACGAAAGGACTGATGGCACGGTGGGATTGCAAACTGCAAATTGATGAGCGTTCGACGACGTCATCGTTCGCATCCCGCTTGTCGCGTCGCTGATCCTGCTCAATGGAAGATTTGCAATTTGCAATTTGCAATTTGCAATTTGCAATTTGAGATTTGAGATTTGACCTCGGTCCTTCAATGAACATCCAACGCGGCTTTCAACAACCTGAGCATTACCGCGGTGGTTGGGTGGCCATCGGCAACTTCGACGGCGTGCATCGTGGACATCAAAGCATGCTCGCCACGCTGGTGCGTCGCGCTCGCGAGTCGAACACTCTGGCCGTCGTCATGACGTTTGATCCGCACCCGATCGCGGTCTTGCGGCCGCACAACACGCCGTCGGCGCTGAGTCTGTTGTCGCACAAGTTGAAGCACTTCGAACGGCACGGCGTCGACACGGTCATCGTCTATCCCACCGATCTCGCACTCTTGCGACTCACACCCGCCGAGTTTTTTCGCGAGATTGTGCTTGCGGAATTTCAAACTGTTGGCTTGGTCGAAGGTCCGAATTTCTTTTTTGGTCACGATCGTGCCGGCAACGTCGCGACGTTGCGAATGCTGTGTGAAGCCTCGGGCCGAGAGCTGGATGTCGTCTCCGCCGTCTACGTGCGTGACCGGATGGTATCGTCCAGTGAGATCCGCTCACTGATCGCCTCCGGCCGCATGGCCGACGCGGTCGAGATGCTCGGCCATCCCTATGGCGTTGCGGGCGTTGTCGGCAGCGGAGCAGGGCGGGGGCACACGCTCGGTTTTCCCACAGCCAACCTGTTCGAAATCGCGACCCTACTTCCGCCCGACGGTGTTTATGCCGGAGTATGCTCCGTGCCATCCCAGGACTGTGGCGGACGCAGCCTGCATCCGCCGCCGGCGGTGGCGACGTCGGCGACGTCGGCGACTTTTGCCGCCGCGATCAATCTCGGCCCGAACCCGACGTTTGGTGAGTCCGCTCGCAAGTTTGAAGTGCATCTGCTCGACTTTTCCGGCGACCTGCGCGGCCAAACGCTCGACGTCGAATTGCTCGCCCGCATCCGTGATACGAGGAAGTTTGATTCTGTCGACGATCTGCGACGCCAGTTGGAACAAGACGTGGCGGCGGTTCGCGCCGTCTCTGGTTCCTACCTTTCCGAAACGGACTCCCGATTCAGTTCCGATAGCAACTGACTGACCAATCCGCAGAACCTAATCCATTCCGGCACGGAGAATCGCTTCGCAACCGGAAATGACGCGGGTTTGGACAAGCGTCGCGCCGGTTTATAGAGTGTCACCGTATCCGGCAACTGGAAAGGCGAATGATGAATGCGACACAGATGATCGACTTGATGAATCGCGTGCCTTTCGAACCGTTCGAGATTCACCTCACGGACGGGGCTCGCGTTCGAGTCGAAGAGCCTTACCGAATTTCGACGGCTCGAAATAGTCCCACATGTACCGTCTATGACAACGACGAACGCGCGCAGATGATCGCCTATCGCAACATCACCGAGGTCATCACAGCCGCGCATGCTGGCTAACGCTCGCGAACGGCTGTGTCTTTCAGGAACTCGTGATTCGTTCAAATGACCATCAACTGGGAACCATTTCGCCCGATCATTGCCGAGAACCAGCGTTTCGTGCTTTCCAGCCATGTGCGGCCGGACGCGGACGCGATTGGTTCCGAGTTGGCGATGGCGGCATTGCTCGAAGGTCTGGGTAAGCAAGTGCGCATCGTGAACCCGTCCGCACTGCCGGCCAACTTGCTGTTCCTCGACCCGACCAAGCGGATCAAGAAGTTGGGCGAGGGGATTACCGAGGACGAAGCTCTCGACGCCGATGTTCACATCATTCTGGACACCGGCGCGTGGGGTCAGTTGCTCGAGTTAGGGCGAGTCATCAAACGCACTCAGGCGAAGAAGGTACTGATCGATCACCATGTCAGCTCCGATGACCTCGGCGCGGTCGAGTTCAAAGACACGATTGCCGAAGCGACGGGTGTTCTCGTTTTCCAACTGTTCCGGTTTCTCAACGCGCCGATTTCGCCGAGCACGGCGGACGCGCTGTTCTGCGCCGTCGCCACCGATACTGGCTGGTTCCGCTTTGCATCGATTACCGCGGAAACCTATCGCATCGCCGGTGCCCTGGTTGACGCCGGCGTGAAGCCGAACTTACTGTTTCAAGCCTTGTATGAGCAGGCGACGTTGGCGAGAACGAAGCTCGTTGGGCGAGTACTGAGCAGCGTGCAAACTGATTGCGAGGGACGGCTGGCGTACGTCACGGTCACGCAGCAGGACTTCACCGCAACCGGAGCCGTCCCCGCCGACACCGAAGACCTGGTCAACGAATGTCTGAAGATCGCCGGCACGCAAGCCGCGTTCATCGCCATCGAACAACCCACCAAATCCGTGAAAGTGAGTTTCCGCAGTCGCGTCGGATTGAACGTGGCCGAAATCGCCGAGCGATTCAACGGCGGCGGCCACAAACAAGCCGCCGGAGCCATTCTGCCAGGCCCGATGCCGTCCGCCGTGACCCAAGTCCTCACCGCCATGAAAGCCGCTTTGCCGACGTCCCCCGTCGATCCTCCCGTTTGTTATCCTTGAACGACTCGAACCATTCATCGCCCTTCTGATCCGGCTCTTGGTCGAAAGGAGCTTCCTCATGACTCGCCCGAATTCCGACCCCGGCCGCTCGGCAGAGTCTCCGCCGAAGAGTCGCGGTGCCGAAGCCAAAAAGCCAGAACTCCCCGCCCCCTCCGGCCGCTCGACAGATTCCCCGCCGACGCGTCGCGGCTTCATGACGCACTTCCTCGCAGCGGCGATTGGCGGCCTTGTCGGCGCGGTGCCGTTTGTGTCCGGCCTGCTGTTCTTCCTTGACCCGCTGATGAGACAGCGCAAGAAGGGTGCAGGAGACGGGTTCCTCAAGATGCCAATCACGCTCGACGCACTGGAAATTGAGGGCGCGCCGCAGCTCGTCAAGATTGCCATGGATCGCGTCGATGCCTGGAGCACTTATCGCAATCAGCCGGTCGGTGCGGTCTACTTGCGGCGTACCGACAAAGACAAGGTCGTGGCGTTCAACCAAACCTGCCCGCACTTAGGCTGCGCCGTCGATTATCGGCCCGACTATCCCGACTATTTCTGTCCCTGCCACACCAGCAACTATGAACTGACCGGCGAGAAGATCAACGACATCCCGCCTCGCGGGCTTGACGCGCTGGATGTTCAGATTCGCAACAAGACGGAAGTCTGGGTCAAGTATCAAAGCTTCCGAGGCGGCACGCCGGAAAAAATTCCCGTCGCGTGAAACGTCATGCGCCTTGAGTTTGCCTTCTCACGACCTCCTCGCAGAACACGCCGCACACCATGAATGCACTCATCAATTGGCTGGACGACCGTACGGGCCTGCGACTGTTGATCCACGAGGTGTTGTACGAGCCGATTCCAGGCGGTTCGCGCTGGCGCTACGTGTGGGGCAGCACGCTGGTCTTCACGTTCATGATCCAGGTCATCACGGGCATCTTTCTGTGGGCGGCTTACAGTCCCAGCACCACCAGTGCCTGGGAGAGCGTGTACTTCATTCAGCATCACATGCAATACGGCTGGCTGGTGCGTGGGCTGCATCACTTTACCGCGCAGGCCATGACCGTGCTGCTGGCCTTGCACTTAATGCAGGTGGTCATCGACGGAGCCTATCGAGCCCCACGCGAAATCAACTTCTGGCTGGGGTTGATTCTGGCGCAGATCGTCTTGGCTCTCGGCCTGACCGGCTATTTGTTGCCGTGGGACCAGAAGGGGTACTACGCGACGCAAGTCTCGACCAATATCATGGGCGCCACGCCGCAAATCGGCCCCTACTTGCAGAACCTCGCGCAGGGGGGGCCACAGTACGGGCATCACACGCTGACGCGCTTCTTTGCCATGCATGCCGGGATTCTGCCGGCCTTGTTGATGGGCTTTTTGGTGTTGCACATCGCCGTTTTTCGCCGTCATGGCATCACGGTGCCTGATCCGGATCGCGCTCCGGCCACCACGTTCTGGCCGGACCAAGTTCTGAAAGACGGCATCGCCTGCCTGGCAGTGCTCGCCACAGTTCTGGCGCTGACGATCTTCAAAGGGGCGGAGCTGATCGCTCCGGCCGATCCTTCCGAAGCCTACTCCGCCGCGCGGCCCGAATGGTATTTCCTGTTTTTGTTCCAATTCCTGCGGTTCGAGTGGGTCGAGCATCAAGGCCTGGCCTTCGGAGCCATCTATGTTCCCGGAGCGTTAATGTCCGTGCTGGTGGCCATGCCGATCATCGGCCGATGGCGAGCCGGTCATGTGTTCAACGTCGTGTTTCTGATCGTGAGCATGCTGGGCGTCGTCGGGCTCACGGCCTATGCCCTGAAGAACGATGTCGATGATCAGGACTTCCAGGCCGCGGTCTCGCAGGCTCATGGCGACGCGGTCCGTATCGATGTACTGGCGCGGCGGCCGGACGGCATTCCGTTGGATGGAGCGGTCGCGTTGCTGCGCAGCGATCCGAAATCGCAAGGCCCGCGCGTGTTCGCTCGCCACTGTGCGCCGTGTCATCGCTACAACGGCCGAGACGGCACCGGCCGCAAGCTGTTCTTCAAAGAAGCGATCACCAAAGAAGTCGTCGAAAAACAACTGGATGGCCGTGAGGTCAAGAAAACGGTCCGCCTTGGATTCAAGCCGCCGGTGGAAGTCAAAGCCACCGCCGCCGACCTGGGAACGTTTGGGACGCCCGAGTGGATCAAGTCCGTAGTGGCTAGATACAAGACGACATTTGCGGCGTTCCAAAATGCGAAGACCAAACCGAAAGAAGGAGCCGGAGAGCCGGAACTTCTGCCGTGGGCCAAACGTTTCCTCGAGGGCGAAATGGCCGAGTGGTCTGCGGGCGTCGACGGACAGCATTTTCGAGTCGCAGAGAACAAAAAAAGCCTCGACGACCTCGCGGCGTTTCTGCAAGCTCAAAGCGGCCGCAAAGGCTCGCCGAAACCCGACGATGACGCGGTCAAACGGGGTCGAGCAATCTTTGAAACCGGGAAGCTCGCGCTCGGTGAATTCGAGACCAAGTGCATCGACTGCCATAGTCTGAAGCCGGTTGGTGAGCAGACGGTTCTTGGCAAAGGTGGCACCGCGCCGACGCTGACCGGCTACGCCTCGGCCGAATGGCTGAAAGCCTTCTTGCAGAACCCTGGCCACGTGCAATTCTACGGCGAGCACAACGCGATGCCCGCCTTCGCCGAACGACTCAGCGAAAAGGAACTCGACCTGCTCGTCCGCTGGATGGTGGGCGAGGACTAGTCCTCAAATAAGCGACCCCACCGGGCTTGCCCCGGTGGCTCGCGGGATTTTGCTCTACTCGAACCACTCGAAACCAAGCCACGAAGTAGTGCAAAATCCCGCGAGCCACCGACACGAGGTCGGTGGGGTCAATGGATTCAGGCATTCTCGCTCATTCAGGCTGAATTCTTGCGATTCAGAGATGGGTTCCGCAGCATGCTCCTCGCCGCCGGCCTGACTCCTGCTTGGCAACAGATCGCGGTGCTCGACAGCTTACGGCTGGGCGAAGTTAATCGAGCGTGCGAAGTCCATTGGTGTGCCTCGGGGAAAGTCCTCAACGTCGGCGTGGCACTGACGCAACTGGGTGCCGATGCACGCACGCTGTCACTCGTCGGCAGCGGCCCGGCGGGTGAATCCGCGAAACGTGAGATGACACAACTCGGCGTTTCGATGTGCTGGATCGACAGCGCCGCGCCGATGCGTGTCTGTACGACCTTGCTCGATCGCGAGTCAGGCCAGACGACCGAGATCGT
Organism: uncultured Planctomycetaceae bacterium; assembly: GCA_964430385.1. GTDB lineage: Bacteria > Planctomycetota > Planctomycetia > Planctomycetales > Planctomycetaceae > CAYSHJ01. Next base: position 2,500 of record CAYSHJ010000036.1, on the reverse strand, counting down.
CGAGAACTCTCCCGCCGCATCCCGGGAGGAACTCACGTCCTTCGAGGCCGCCTTCGCCGCGGAGGCTGCGTTGGCTGAGTTCATTATCTTGACCGGCTCACTACCCACGAACGCACCGTGCGATTTTTACTCGACGTTGCTCAAGCACGTTCGCGGCCCGGCGATCCTCGACATTCGCGGCCCCGAACTACTGGCCGCTTTGACACACCACCCGTTTCTCGTGAAGCCGAATCGCGAGGAACTCGGCCACACGGTTAATCGTCCTTTGCCCAACGACGACTCTGTTTGGCAAGCGATGACCGAGCTGGGCGATTGGGGTATCGAATGGGTTGTCGTGACGGATGGCCCGCGCGACGTTTTCGTTTTGCACGCGAATAATCGCTGGCGTTTGACGCCTCCGAAGGTCGAAGTCACCAATCCCATCGGCTGCGGCGATTGCCTGGCGGCTGGGATCGCTTGGGGGTTGCAAGCTGGGCGTGAGCCACTCGAAGCTATAAGTCTCGGCATCGCGGCTGCCGCCGAGAATGCGACGCAGTTGCTACCGGCGCGGCTAAAACTCGCTCGCGTCCTAACGCGGGCTGCGCCCGCAACGTAGCGGCGTCGCTCCGCGACGCCGATCCAAGTCGCGGAGCGACGCCGCTACGTATCGCGCGCACGGAGCGCATGATTGACAACCGAAGACTCTCAACAGATCGGCCGAGGTTGTCAGCGTTTGACTCCCAGAAGAGTTGCCGAGCCCGCGACTTCCTTCGGCTTGATTTGCACGAACAGCGTTTGGAACAACTTCTGGGGACTTCGCTCGGCAAAGGTGCGATTGACGAATGCCGTGGCCGAGACACGGTCGAGGACGCCATGGTGCTGGGCGACGAGGTGCTGATTGGCCAGACCGTCCTGGAAAAGCTTGACCTGTGGGCCGACTGCGCCGGACGACGACTGGTGCCCAATCCCGCAAATCCCGATCAATCCGTGACGAAGGTCAAATGAGCGCGGGGCGATTGTCGTGTCACAGCGAACAACCTCGAACTTTCGCGTCACGGAGTTCAGTGGTATCTTGGTGTGCGTTCCACTTCTGGAGAGCCAGTCATGACCACTTTGGCCACGCCGTTGCCGCGCCACGAACCGCTGAAAACTCCGCCCCGCGATGTGCCGCCCCTGCAAGACGGCGACCGGTTGACTCGCGCGGAGTTCGAACGGCGCTATGACGCCATGCCGGAATTGAAGAAAGCGGAACTCATCGAAGGAGTCGTCCACATGGGATCGCCGGTCTCCGCCAACGGCCATGCCGAACCGCATTTCAACTTGATCACTTTGATGGGGCTGTATTGCTTGCACACGCCCGGAGTTGTCGGCGGGGATAACGCGACGCTGCGGTTGGACCTCGACAATGAACCGCAACCGGATGTCTACCTGCGGATTCTGGCCGAGTGCGGTGGGCAGTGCGTGTTGGACCAGAAGGGATATGTGGCCGGTGCTCCCGAACTGGTCGCGGAGGTCGCGGCCAGTTCCGTGAGCTACGACTTGCACGACAAGTTGAACGCCTACCGCCGGAATCAGGTGCGTGAGTACCTGGTCTGGCGTGTGCGTGATCGCGAGGTGGATTGGTTCGTGCTTCGCGAGGGCTGCTTCGAGAGACTCCCACTGGGAACGGACGGACTGCTGCGCAGCGAAGTGTTGCCCGGCTTGTGCCTCGATCCGCAAGCGGTCATTGCTCGCGATACGGAGCGGATGTTCCAGGTCGCCATGCAGGGCGTCGCCTCGCCGGAACATCACGCATTTCTGACGCGGCTTCGGGCGGCGGAGCAACCCATCGCACCATAACGGCTCGAAGAGAATTGAGGCGGGCGTGCGACCACAGGTCGAGTCCTCGCCACGTGAGCCGAACTTTGCGGCTACGAATGGTGGCGGCGGTTTGAGCCAACGGGACAGAGCATGCTGAGACCTGTCGCATTCGCCAGGGCACGAATGCCAGAGCCCAATCGGCCGTGCGGCTCCGCCGGTACGGCTCACTGAGCCGTCGCACTCTGAGAGACTCGATCTAATCCTTTGCGATTAACTCATCAATCGCGTCATTGTCTCGGCAAGCGATGAGTGCTGTCCGGCGCCTGGAAGGAATCGTGCCGACGATTTTCGTCGGCCTGAAAAAAAGCGAGCTCTCGGACAGCGGCAGTCTGGAAAGAGCGAAGACTGTACAAATCGTCGTTTAGGATTTCAACTCGCGAGTTCTCGAAATCAGCACAGTTCTCGAAATCAGCACAGTTCTCGAACTCAGCACAGTTCACTGAGCCACAGCATGGCATCACTAACGCGATCGTTGTTTATCCCTTAACTTACGCGGCCAGGAATGAGACAGGCGAGCGGGGGCGTCAGCCCAATGGCACTCACTTTGACCTGTAGCTGAACTCGCAAGAGTTCAGAGGATCGCCGAAACCGGCTGAATTCTTGCGAATTCAGCTACGTCGAACAGCAACGTGAATTTGAACGTCGGACAAAGTGAGTGCCA
>CAYSHJ010000035.1:0-6890 GCA_964430385.1 uncultured Planctomycetaceae bacterium | reverse complement strand
CGCCGTTCTCGTCGGTGCTGATCTCTTGCGGCCAGAGCTTCACGCGCGGCCTGTAGACCGGCAGCGGCCAGATGCTGCCCGTCGAGTTCGCCATGTCGCCGAACTCCGCCAACTTTTTCTCGAAGGTGTCGATCAATTTGGGCACGACGGCCAGAACTTCATTCTCGATGCGATGTTTGCTGCCGTATAAGCCGTTGACCAGTCCGCTGGAGACGCGATCGCGCTTCATGCCGAAACCTTGAACCGACACGCCCGCTGGCGACGTGACGTACCAGTTGTCATTCGGGATGTCGAAGCGTGAGCCCAGTAGCTTCAGTCGCAGGCGTCGCTTCTCGATGTACGGTTGCACGTCAATGCTTAGCCACACCGGCCGCACGTGGCCCATGCCCACCTGAATCGGGCCGGCTTGAGCGGCATGATCCTGGCCCGTGACATAGGTCGCGCCGATATTGAGCGCCACCTTCGAAAGGGCCACTTGAATACTCAGCCGATCCTTGCCGAGCGCCTTGATCCGCACTTGATTCAACTGGCTGGTGTACGTGATTCCGGAGAACTGAATGTTGAATCCGTAACCGTCGACGTTGGTGTAGTCGCCAAGGTCATTGATTCGCCCGCTGAGCAGGTCGGCGGGAACCCGCTTAGGTGCGGCGTATGCGGCGGCATCGAGAGCTTGATTGCCCAGCCGGACATACACGGCGCGCGACAATTCGAGAGCCGGCACGAATGGCTCCTCAATGACAGGCTGCGGCGTCACGAGCGTACGCGGTGCGGGCAGCTTGTCAGGGTCAACCTTCTGGGGGTCGAGCATCCAGGTGATCAGCCGATCATCGGCGTAGGCGGTTTTCCAAGAATCATGATCGCCGTCGCGAAACTCGGTAAATCGCGGCGTCGCGCCAGCGGCCTTTAAGGCATCGATCATTTCGCGCGAACGATTGACTCGCACCGCCGTGTCCGCTTCGCCGTGAAAGGCCCAGATCGGCAAGTCTTTGAGTTTCTCGGCCCACTCCGGCCGGCCGCCGCCAGCCAGGACCGCCAAGCAGGACCATTTCGACGGATCGGCTGCCGCGACGCTCCACGCGCCGAAACCGCCCATCGACCAACCGGTTAAGATGCGGTGCTTCGTGTCGACACGGTAATCCTTTTCGACTTGTTCGAGGATGCGCAACGCTCGCTGAGCGTCCGGGGTATCGGGTTGCCAACCTTCGAGGACTCGGCTACGAGTGTTCTCGCACTGTGGGAACACGACCAACGCGGGGAACGTCGCCTCGCGAGCCTTCACCAGCGGACCTAAGCCGACGTTGAGATGAATCTTGCCGTCGCTGCCGCGTTCACCCGCTCCGTGCAAAAACAAAATGACCGGCCAAGCCCGAGACGGTGCGTAAGTCTTCGGGACGAAGACGACGTACTTGTGATTACCCCCTTCATCCTTGAAAACCTTCTCCACAAATCCACGTCGTCCGTCATCGGCCGCGCGGGCCGGATGTGCGAGAGCAACCAGGGCCAACAGGCCGACCAACAGCCGAATTCGATTCCGCAACCCAAACCGACGCATAATGGCAGTCTCCTCTTTGATGTTTGCTCTGTACGTCGCTGGAAGTTTAACCACCTCCAATGGCCGGAAGGAAATGAACCTCGTCGTCCGGCTTAACCTTGTGCAACAATCCGCGAGAACTCACCTTGGTTCCCACCGCCACGCTCAACCCCGGCGTCAAGCGATCGCCGTGGATGAGACGGGCCCGCACTCCGGGGAATTGTTGGTCGAGGTTGTCGATCACTTCGAGCACGCTCTGTCCCGCGACCTCGACAACCTCACGGCCGTCGGTCAGCGAACGTAACAGTGGCGGGATGAAAACACGAGGCACATCAAGCTCCGCGTGAAATCGTCGATCAGAACGGATCGCGACCGGGCAGGATCAGTTTAACGAATGCGACCGATGCCGAATTGATCGCCCGCACGAATGAGGCCACGGCCTCGGAAATCGATCTCCAACAGCTTCTCACTTTGTACAGCGACATACAGCAATCGCCGCTCATCTTCGGTCCACGCCTGATTCGCAGTCCCGATCAACAGACACAACACGGCGATCAGTGCTCGCCAATACATGGGTTGTCCTTTCAAGGTGGAATACTGCGCGGCGCGACCATGACTAGACCTGAAACAAGCGAACCCCACCGGGCTTGCCCCGGTGGCTCGCGGGATTTTGCACTACTCGGCGTCACGCGAAACCAACGGCTCAGTCGTGCAGAATCCCGTAAACCACTGGGGCAAGCCCAGTGGGGTCGCTTGATCGTGGACTATACCAAGTGAGACTGGACCTCATCGCGAAGACCGACTGTCCCCTGTCATTTCACGACATCACCGTGCCTTCAGTCCGATCATCGCCGGTTGCGACGTTTGGCCTGGCGTTGACGCTTCTTGGCATCACGCAAATTGGCTCGTTCGGCGGCGCGGCGATCCGAACGGTTGCCGAACTCCGTATGCATCGCTTCGTCGTCGAAATTGCTCATCCCGCGTTGCACCGGAGATGCCATGCGGGAACACGCGTTGTCTAAGCCGCTGGTGGCATTGTAGATCGCGGTAAACGCGGTGAGTCCATGTTTTGACGTCATGTCAAACCCGGCCTTTTTGCCGGCCATGAAAAACGACTTGGCCATTCCGAAGTTCGCGGGATCATCCAGTTCGTCATGCAGACGCTCCTCCGCGCCCGGCCCCAGCAATTCTAAAATACCTGCCGCGTTTTCCAACTGATACTCGCGTTGTAGGAACCGCCAGAACGCGTGCAACTCCGCGATGACTTCCTCGGCCTGCTCCGCTTCCATGGACACTTTGCGTGGGAAGATTTCGAAGACCACTTCAGCCACATCCCGTGCGGACATCTCCGGTGGCGTCTCGCTCAAATAGTCGATGCCGTAATGGACCATCGTCTCCGCCCAACCCAAATTCGATCCGCCTTCGAGCAGTCGCTGAGCCTCGGGCGATTCAGCGAACCTGTTTCCCAGTTCTTCCCGATACTCCTCCGCGAGATCCTCGTCGTACTCGCCGTCCGCATCGAGCACGGGCTGATGAATGTCAAACGCATTGCCGATCAGTTCTGGCTCGACAACACGATTTGCCTCGCACATTGGCGGGGCAGGGGAGGGAACGGGTGCCGGAATCAAACCATTCAATCGCGGCGATGGCTGAGCATCCTGGGGGCGCAGCCGCCCCGCGATGATGTCCTTGGTGATCGTGTAGTGCCGCTCCAACCGAGCGACGTATTGGGGATCGGCCAGCACCAATTCTTTGACGAGCGACAGTATCTCCGTCGCGTGCGCCCCTTGCTTGTTCAAGGGGTCAAGAAACGGCCCAGGCATGTCACCGCCCGGATCGAAACCAAAGCTGATCGTCGCCTCGACCGTGTCACGGGACGTAACCGTCAGAATCACGCGGCGGCAATCACAGCTCTTGTCCGTGCAGTAGCTCTCCATCAGCGCGAATTCATCAGCCGGCAATCCCCTCGTTTTCGCGGCAGCCGTCAAATGGATGGACCGGCACTCCTCTTTCGCCAGCTTTGGGCAGATTCGATGAAACGAAACCATGATCGACCTCCTTTTCGATTTCGAGCGATCGTTCCTCGCGCGAGACCCCGCGGACCTCGCCGCACGCCGGGATTTTGGCACCACGACCGTAATTCGCAAGCGCAATCCAAGACAAACGCTGCCTCGTCGCTACGCCACAGCCAGAATCCAGTCAACAGCGAGAGCGAAATGCGTAATTGACCAACGTGGCCACGGTCTTGCCGGTCGAATCGACCGCCTGAATCACGCTCATCCGCCGGTCGTAGAGATCGGGGGCATAGTAGTTGTACGCAATCTTCCCCTGAGCTTCGCCCGTGGCCAACTTCAACCGCGCCGGCTGTAACCGATCAATCGCCTCATTGATCGCCTCGGCGGCCTTTTCGCAAACGAAGTCCATGTACTTCAAATCGCCCGTGTGTCCGCCTCGTCCCGACTTTCAGTTCCGCGCGCATCGTTCTGCCGTTAGCCAGCACGACCAAAATGATCAAGGCCAACAATCGTGTGTTCATGACAACTCCAATTTAGAAAGCAAAATCATCTTGGGCAAAATCATGGAACACAGGTCTTATGATTTTGCCCAAGATGATTTTGCTTTGTTGCGGTTCGTTCTATCTCTTGGCCAGAATCTCCTTCATCACGGACGGAGGTGACATCGGCAGTTTTTCCATGCGGACGCCGATAGCATGGGCGATGGCGTTAGCGATGGCGGCGGGGGGTGGGACGATGGGGACTTCGCCGACGCCGCGGACTCCGAACGGGTGTTCGGGGTCGGGAACCTCGACGATAATCGTTTCGATCATTGGGACGTCGTAGCACGTCGGGATGCGGTAATCGAGATAGGTCGCGTTGCGCATCGTGCCTTTGTCGTCGTAGAAGTATTCCTCATTGAGCGCCCAGCCGATGCCTTGCACGACGCCGCCTTGCATTTGGCCTTCGACGTAGCTGGGGTGAATCGCGGTGCCGCAGTCTTGAGCGATCGTGTACCTCAGGATTTGGACTTTGCCGGTGTCGGGATCGACTTCGACATCGACGCAGTGCGTGCCAAACGCTCCGCCTTGATTGGCTTCGCTCGAGAAGCCTCGGCCGCTGACCGGGCCGCCGCAATTGTTGACCTTGTCGGCGAGTTCTTTGAAGGTGATTTTCTTTCCGTCCGGGCCGATCAGGCTGGCGGTGGCGACGTCGTAAGCGACCTTCGCGGGATCAACGTCCCAGAGCGTGGCGGCGCGTTGGACCATTTGGCGTTGGATGTCGAGTCCCGCTTCGTGACAGGCGATGCCGGTGGCAAAGGTGACTCGGCTGCCGCCTGTCACGTCCGTGTAGCCGACTCCGTCGGTGTCGGCGACGGTGGGTGCGATATCTGTCGCGGCCAGGCCAAGCGTTTCGGCAAGTTGCATCGCGAGACTGGCTCGGCTGCCGCCGATGTCGGTTGAGCCTTCGACCAACGACACGCTGCCGTCGCTGTTGACCGTCGCGGTCGCGGAACTCTTCAAGCCACAGTTGAACCAGAAACCGGAGGCGACACCGCGACCGACCTTGCTGCCGTTCTTCGCGGCAGGAAGCGGCGCGGTGTAATGGCTGCTCTTCTTGAGTGCGTCGCATGTTTCCCACATCCCGATGCGCGGGTAAGTCACGCCGTCGACTCGGCGAGTCCCTTCCTTGGCCGCGTTTTTCAGGCGGAAGTCGAGCGGATCGATCTTGAGCTGTTTGCAAATCTCATCGAGCACCGTTTCGGCCGCCATTGCGGCGTTGGTCGCGCCGGGAGCTCGATAGGCATTCGTGCGCGGCTTGTTGACGCAGACGTCGTAGCCGTCGACTCGGCCGTTCGGAATGTCGTAGCAAGCGAAGATACACATGCAACCGGGACCGATCGGCGAGCCGGGGAAGGCTCCCGCTTCGTAGGCGAGGTACGCCTCGGCGGCGGTGATCTTGCCTTCGGCATCGGCTCCGATCTTGACCTTGATGTACGAGCCGGGCGTCGGGCCGGTCGCTTCGAGCACGGAGGCTCGGTCCATGACAAGCTTCACAGGCTTACCCGATTTCTTTGCCAGCAGCGCCGCGACCGGATCGAGATACACGGAAATCTTCCCACCAAAGCCGCCGCCGATCTCGGTTGGCACGACCTTGATGTTGCCCACTGGTACGCCGAGCAGCAGGGCGCACTGATGCCGCACCGAAAATATCCCCTGCGTGCAGCACCAAATCGTGATGCGGCCGTCCGGGTTCCATACGGCCGTCGCTGCGTGCGGTTCGATGTAGCCTTGATGCACCGTCGCTGTATTGAACTCACGTTCGACGATGACCTTCGCCTTCGCAAAACCGTCGGCGACGTTTCCCTTCTCAAAGTGGAAATGCTTGGCCACGTTGGTCGGCTTGTCGCCCTTCGTCCCGCCTCCGACTTCTTCGGTTCGCACATCGTCATTGAGCACGACTGCTGACGGCTCCATCGCCTTGCGGACATCGAGCAGCAGGGGGAGCGGCTCGTACTCGATCTCAATCAGCTTCACCGCTTCTTCGGCGATGTGGATGTTATCCGCCGCGACCGCCGCGATGGCGTGCCCTTTGTAGAGCACCTTCTCGCGAGCCAGCACATTCCGCGTGAGATGTGCCAGGTTGACGGCTCCCTCACCGAGTTCCTCGATGCGATTGCCGGGATCCGGCAAATCCGCCGAGGTCACGACCGCTCGCACGCCCGGCAACTTCGCGGCCTTCGAGGTATCGAGCTTCTTGATCTTCGCGTGAGCATGAGGACTCCGCAGCATCGCCGCGAAGAGCATCCCCTGAATCTTCGTGTCCGCTCCGTAGCGAGCGCGACCGGTGACCTTATCGACGCCGTCGTGCCGAATCGGACGAGTGCCAATGACTTTGTATTTCTTGCTGGCTGTGGACATGTGAATGTTCCTTTGCTCTTGAAATCAACCTACGGGATCAAACGAAAGCGTTGTGGACCAATCGGGATGAGCTGCACAGTGGGAGGTTTTCTGGAAGGCCAAACAAGTGACTTATGCCGCTGTAGCCAGTTGCCGATTAGTTCTCCCTGATAAAATTCCGGGCATTTATTCCATCTCAGCGCCCTTTGACTTGCTTGGAAAATCAACAATTCAAGGATTCGCCCAATTCTCGACATCAAGTCCCGGAACGGCCAAAAAATCGCTGTGTTTGGTGACGACCACGCAGTTCCCCAGCGTCAGCGCGATGGCGGCGATCTGAATGTCGATTTGTTGCATCGGACGACCTGCTCGGCGAAGGATTGCGAATAGGCGACCGAACTCTTCCGCAGCCTTCACGTCGTAGGGCCAGACTCTGAGGGAATCCAACGTGTGAATCAACGTGGT
>CAYSHJ010000034.1:0-7105 GCA_964430385.1 uncultured Planctomycetaceae bacterium | reverse complement strand
CGAGCATCTCGTGATCACGGCCGGAAACCCAAACGTGTGAACGTAGCCTCGCACAAGCAAGTCAGCCGCCGCCTTCGACGCCGAGTACGGACTGTTCGGAGCCAGCGGAGTCTCTTCCGTGAAGAAGCCTTCCGCACCGAGGCTGCCGTAAACCTCGTCCGTCGAAACTTGCAGGAAACGGCGCACGCCGACCGCGCGACAGGCGTCCATGAGCACCTGCGTGCCCACGATGTTGGTCCGCACGAACGGCCCACTGTCCAGGATGCGCCGATCGACATGGCTCTCCGCGGCGAAGTTCACGACCGCGTCGATGTTCTGTGACCGCAACAGGCCCTCGACAAGTTCGCGATCACCGATGTCGCCCTGCTGGAAGACATATCGCGAGTCGTTCACGATGTCCGCGAGATTCTCTTGGTTGCCGGCGTACGTCAGTTTGTCGAGATTAACGATCCTCTGATCCGGGTACGTCGTCAGTTGCAGGCGAATGAAGTTCGAGCCGATAAACCCGCAACCGCCCGTGACGAGAAGTGTCGGCATGGATTCGTACTTCCCTAGCTTGGTTGAGAAATCAGAAGTTCGCTCGTCGCTTGTCGAAACCACCTGATACACGAGGACACGTGCGAGTGTTACTGAATTGGTCGGTAAAGGTCGAGGCGGATGCGAAAGGTGATCGCAAGTTTCTCAGCGTGCCAGCGCGAGGTATAACCCGCGAATTGCGGATGGCCGTGCATCGCCACGGCATATCCGCCGACGACCAGATACCGGACACGGCTAGCGTTCAACGACTCGATAAACTCTTTGAAGTCTTGGCTCAGCTCCATGCTTCCATCCGTGATACTCGCGGCGAATCTCTTCCAAGGCGGCTAGGCGGGCTTGAGGCGTTTGCCTGCGCCAAAAGACCGCGTCGCTCGGTTCTTCACCGATGCGACTGATCGTGATTACTGGCTGAATCTTGCGACGGCGGTTCATGACGTTCTCACCGCAAGGATGATATAGCGGCAACCAGCGGCCACCGCGAGTTCCAAAATCAGGTCGTCATCAGGATCGGGCCGCGGCCGCGAGCACGCTGCTATCGAGCACGACAGACGTCATTGGCTTGCTCTCCGCGGTGACACTTCTGTTTTGGCGGCGCGAGGTATGCGAAAAGTCCGATTCAGCATTGATGCATCAACAGCAGTCGATATATTTCGGTGACGGAAACTTTTACACGGAGAACTTCGGAATGCTTTCCATCCTCGCTAAACGACACGCGACGACCTGCGACGGGCGGTCGCGGCGGCAGTTTTTGAAGCTCGGTGGATTGGCGTTGGGTGGACTCGCGTTGCCGCAGATTCTCCAGGCGGAGGGAGCATCGCCGTCGCCGCAGGGGAAAAAGCTGTCGCACAAGGCGATCATCATGATCTACTTGTCCGGCGGGCCGTCGCATCAAGACATGTACGACTTGAAGATGGACGCTCCGAAGGAGATTCGCGGGTCGTTTCGTCCGATCAACACGAACGTGCCGGGAATTGAGATCTGCGAGCACATGCCTCGGCTGGCGAAGATGATGGACAAGTTCGCCATCATTCGGTCGTTGTACGGCGGGCCGGATCAGCACGCGTCGGACATGTGCCTGAGCGGCTATCCAATCGGTCCGAATGGGCGGCAGGACAATCATCCGTCGCTCGGTGCAGCCGTTGCGAGGATTCAGGGGCCGGTCGATTCCGCCGTGCCGCCGTTCGTCGGACTGACGACGAAGACCGGACACGCGCCGTATTCAAACCCCGGTTTGCCGGGATTCTTGGGGCAGGCCTACGCACCGTTCCAGCCGGACAGCGACGGCATGGCTAATATGCGGCTTCAAGGAGTCACGCTGGACCAGCTTCGGAATCGACAGTTGCTCCTGGCGAGCTTCGACAGTTTCCGCCGACAAGTAGATACCAGCTCGAAGCTGCAAGTCGTGGACGCGTTCACGCAGAAAGCGTTTGACGTGCTGACATCGAGCAAACTGGTCGAAGCAATGGATCTCGAAAAGGAGGATCGGGCGTTACGAGACCGCTATGGTCGTGGCGCTTCGTCACCCGCATTCGGCGAAGACGCGGGACCGCACTGGATGGATCAGTTCCTGATGGCTCGGCGCTTGGTCGAGGCGGGAGTGCGTTGCGTCACGCTGTCGTTTGGCAGTTGGGACCGGCACGGTGCGAACTTTGAACGACTACCCGAGCAACTCGGCAAGCTCGATCAGGGGGTGACTGCGCTGGTTGAAGACCTGCACGCGCGCGGTCTCGATCAGGATGTGAGCGTCATTGCCTGGGGTGAGTTCGGTCGCACGCCGCGCATCAATCCGGGTGGAGGCCGCGATCATTGGCCGCAGGCGTCGTGTGCCTTGCTGGCTGGCGGCGGCATGCGAATCGGACAGGTGATCGGCTCGACGAATCGCCTGGGCGAAGTGCCTCAAGATCGGCCGATCCATTACCAGGAGGTCTTCGCCACGCTCTATCACCAGCTTGGCATCGACGTGAACACTGCCACCATCAGCGATCCCAACGGGCGCCCGCAGTATCTCCTCGATCGCCGCGAACCAATTCGCGAACTGCTGTGAACTTCCTCCGACACGTCTTGAGGCTTTGAGGCACGAGACAGGACGAGCACCATGAACGGCGTCAGGAGTTGTTGATGATCGTCCCCTGCCGATACGGCGAAGCACTCATATCCGTCGGGGTGTACTTGGTGATGCTCACCTCACGCGCCGCTGTCGCGCAGGCTCCGCCGGTCCTCAATACGGTTTTTCCCGCAGGCGGGCAGGTCGGCACGTCGGTGGAAGTGACGGTTACCGGCAGCAACCTGCAAGGACTTCAAACCCTGCATTGCAATGTTCCCGGAGTCCGGTGCGAACGATTGGAGCCGAGCCGCTTTCGGCTGATGATTCCGGCAAGTTCGCCACCGGGTCTCTGCGACTTGTGGGCGGTGGGCGACAACGGAGTCAGTGCGCCGCGGACGATTGCGATCGGCAACCGAGCGGATCAGTCGGAAGCCGAGCCCAACGATGCCCTGTCCGCAGCGACTCCGGTTCCGCTGGATGTCGTGATCAACGGGCAGATCGACAAAGCCGGTGACTCGGATCATTTCCGTTTTGAGGCGAAGCAGGGCCAGCGAGTCGTCTTCGAGTGTTGGGCGGAGAGGATTGACTCGCGACTGCGTTCCGTGCTGGAGCTATTCGACGAAACAGGACGGCGGCTGGCGGTCAATCGGGGTTACTTCGGCATCGACCCGCTCATCGACTTCCGCGTACCGGCTGATGGCTCGTATGTCGTGAAGGTTCAGGATCTGACTTCGTCGGGAAGCGCCGAGCACGGCTACCGGCTCGACATCGACACTGGACCTCGTGTGGCGTTCTCCGTGCCGAGTGTCATTCAGCGTGGCAAGGCGGCAAGAGTTGCGCTGTATGGCTGGAACTTGGGTGACCAAAGTCGTCAGCCGGCTCAGAGGCTATCTGAGAATCGGGGGGGCGATCCGCCGCGGCGGACTGCCGAGCCGCGAACATTGGGAAAACACGGCGCGGCGGGAACCTCGCCCTCCCGAACGCTTGACGGCTTCGATCGCATTGAAGTGGCGATTCCCGCGTCGCTTGCCGAGGCATCGTGGCCGTTGCCTGTGCGGTTGCAGCCGGCGCAAGCCGTGCTCGAAAGAGCTTCTTTTCCGTTCCTCCTTCCCGGCAGTCATGCGCCGGTGGTGATTGGCCTCACCGATGTGCCAGTGGTGTTGGACCGAACGGACAATCACTCGCCAACGTCGGCTCAAGAGATCGCCATTCCGTTTGAAGTGAGCGGGCAGCTTGTGGCCGGTGACGAACGCGACTGGTTTGCGCTTCAGACTCGGCACGGCGAAGTGCTCTTCATTGAGGCGTTCGGACAAAGAATCCAGTCGCCGGTCGATTTGCAGATCAGCGTGCTCGACGCGTCGGCTCAGCGGGAACTGGCGCAGTTTGGCGATGAAGTGCGAAGCATTGGCGGTGCGTTCCCGACGAGTCATCTTGATCCGGCGGGTCGCTGGGTTTGTCCGGCCGATGGCCGCTATTTGATTGTGGTCCGAAATCTGATTGGCGGACTGCAAGCCGATCCGCGCCGGACCTACCGGCTGAGCGTGCGCCGCGAGGAGCCCGACTTTCAACTCGTCGCCGTCCCGCGTCGCGACGACCCGGCCGGGCTGAACGTGCGGCGCGGCGGTCGCGAGGTTCTCGAACTGCTGGCCTTTCGGCAGCGTGGCTGCAACGGATCGATTCGCGTCTCCGCCAAAGGTCTGCCTGTCGGAGTTGAATGTCCCGACGTTTGGCTCGGCCCTGGCGTTGATCGGGCGAGCGTCGTCGTTTCTGCGGATCGAAACGTGGCGGCTGTCTTCGGTGAGTTGAAATTGGAAGGCTTCGCGGAAGAGGACACTCAAGGTAGCTCGACTCTCCGAGTCGAGTTGCTCGGCTCTGGAGAGCCAAGCGACGGTCGTCGCTCAGTGCTTGGTGGCACGGTCGTCCGATCGGGAACGCCGAATGGCTGGGGACGCATCACTTCGCAGATACCGCTGGCTGTGGCCGGCGACGCGTCGCTGCGGATCACGGCGGATGGTCACGAGACGCTGGACCATCATCTCTATGGCAAGCTGCAAGTGAGGCACTCACCCGGCGGAGTCTTGGATGTTGCCGTCCACATCGAGCGGCGCGACAGCGGTCATCAAGCGCCGGTCAAACTGATCGGCGTGGGGCTTCCCGAGTCGATCCGCAATCAAACAGCCATCATTCCGGCCGGGCAAGAGAAGGGTTATCTCAGTTTCTATCTGCCACCGACGCTCCCTGTGGGCCGCTATTCGCTGGTCGTTTGCGCCGAGACCACGGTGCCAACATCAGACAAGAAAACGGAAACGGTGGCGGTCCCTAGCAATCCCGTCACCTTTGAAGTGCAACCCGCCGCGTTCCTCGTTGACGTCGATCCGTTTGCCGTGACACGGGCCAAACGGGGTGAAACCATTCGGGTTGGGTATTCCGCGAAGCGCCTCAACGGTTTTATCGGTAAGATGCATACCGAGCTGGCAGCACCCGGACGCGTCACCGATGTCGTGGGTCTTCGAGGACGCGGCGAAACGTTCGTCGGTCAGACCGATAAGGGGTCGCTGCAAATCATCGTCAACGACGACGCTCCGTTCGGGAGACAGCCGTTCTTGAGGTTTCTCACGGTCGGAGTGCTCGAAGATGAGCCGATCTATCACGGCAGCAGTTTTTTCATGCTGGAGATTGTTGAGTAAACGAGAGTTTTCGGAGCTTGTCGGAATCTTTGCATGATCAAACTCAAACACATCGCGTGGCAACTGCTGATACTGCTGGTTGCCGGCGCGCTTTCACGAGACAGCGCGTTCGCGGTTGACGGGCCGACCGCAGCCGTTGTTCGCTTCGGCACCGACGTCGTGCCGATCCTGACCAAGCTGGGATGCAACGGCGGCGGCTGTCATGGTAAAGCGACCGGGCAGAACGGCTTCAAACTCTCGTTGTTCGGGTTTGAGCCGGAGGTGGATTACGACGCGCTCGTCACCGACGGCCGGGGACGGCGATTCTCTTCCGCCGCTCCGGATCGCAGCTTGCTGTTGCTCAAGGCCACGTCCCGAGTGCCGCACGGTGGTGGTCGGCGGCTGGACGAATCCAGCGTTGACTATCGGATTCTGCGTGATTGGATCGCTCAGGGAGCGACCGCGCCGCGCAGTGATGACCCGCGTTTGGTGCAGATCGAGCTTTCGCCGCGGGAGCAAATCCTCCGAACAGACTCGTCTCAACAACTGCGCGTGACGGCGTTCTTTTCCGACGGGACGTCGCGCGATGTGACCCATCAGGCTGTGTATCAGTCAAACGAACCGGGCATTGCCGCGGTCGAGGCGGATGGGCTGGTGAAGACCAGTTCGCAGCACGGTCTGGTCTCGGTGATGGCTCGCTTTGGCGAGCAGCTCGCCACGTATCATGCGGCCGTGCCGTTTGCGATGGATCAGGCAAAGATGGCCGCCGCGCAGGCGCAACTTGACCAGTTGGAACCGAAACTCGGAACGTCATCGTTTGATCGGTTGTTGCTTCGTCAATGGCGACGGCTGGGAGTTGTCCCGTCCGCTCCGGCCGACGACGCGACGTTCCTCCGCCGCGTGACGATCGACATCTGTGGCACGCTGCCGATGCGCGATGAGATCGCAGAGTACTTGGCCGACACGCGCAGCGACAAACGCGAGCGGCTGATCGACCGGCTGTTGGACCGGCCGGAGTATGCCAGCTACTTCGCGCTCAAGTGGGCCGACATCTTGCAGAACCGCGGGGCTGGGTATTCGACCAGCAAACAGCGAGCGGGGACGACGCTGTTTGCAGCGTGGATTCGCGACTCGCTGGCGGCCAACAAGCCCTACGACCAGTTCGTGTCCGAGATCCTCACTGCCAGCGGCAGCCAAAACGAGAACCCACCGGCGATCTGGTACCGCACCGTGCGGAAGTCGCCGGAGTATGTCGAGTCAGTCGCACAGGCGTTTCTCGGAGTCCGCCTGCAGTGTGCTCAGTGCCATCATCATCCGACGGAACGCTGGAGCCAGTCGGACTATTTTGGTCTGGCGGCCGTCTTCTCTCGCGTTGGTCGCAAAGGAGGCTTCGCGGATGCCGAAGTGCCGACCGACGAGATCATCTATCTCAAGGAGCACGGCGAGGTCGTGCATCCTCGCTCCGGCGAGATCCTCAAACCGCGACCACTCGGCGGGACCGAAATCTCACTGGGGCGGCACGACGATCCGCGTCTCAGCCTCGCGCGGTGGATGACCAGGCAAGACAATCCGTTCTTCGCCCGCACGATGGCCAATCGCCTGTGGGCACACTTTCTGGGACGCGGAATCGTCCACCCGATCGATGACGCTCGCAGCACGAATCCGCCGAGCAATCCCGAACTGCTCGACGCGCTGGCCCAAGACTTCGTCGCCAGCGGCTTCGACGTGAAGCACCTCATCCGCGTGATGACCAGCAGCTATGCCTACGGTCTGGAGTCGGCTCCTCATCCTGGAAACGCCGGCGACAGGCAGACGTTCGCGCGATACTACCCACGGCGCGTGACGGCCGAAGTGCTAC
>CAYSHJ010000033.1:0-1864 GCA_964430385.1 uncultured Planctomycetaceae bacterium | reverse complement strand
GCGGCAAGTAATCCAGCAAAGTCGGCTCGATCATGAGTACCTCCTGACAGCGTGGGCGACAAACGGGGCTCGTCCCGCAACCTGGCGAAGTCTGCTACGGCTTCACGTTCACTTCAACTCAATCGTAACGCGGCCCATCAGGGCCAGTTGCCACTTGAAACCATTCATGATGTGATCTCCAAAAAAGTCCGCGCTGACTACCGCTACTCGGGTCGGGTCGTTCGCAGCACCTCGCCGCGGTCGTCGGCCACCTCAGACGAAACGGGGCTTGCGCGCGGTCCGTCACGCTGTGTCAGTGTACGAGCAAGAGATTCACGCGTATCGTTGATCAGAGCGATGATGCCCGCTACGAGACCTTCACCCGTCAGGCCGCCTGCCGCGAAGTCTTCAAGAACTCGGCATTTCAGGCTGGAGAGCCGCGCTTCGAGATACACGCGAAGGTCGTTCGCGGCCATGGGGGCTTCCGGATCCGTTTCGAGTCCGCTGGCGATCCTCTCGATGCGACCGATTTCGCGATAATAGGATTCGAAGCGGCGGAGCTTGCGCAAGCGAAAGAAAGTGTAGAGGGCGATCATGCCGGATACCAACGCGCCCATTCCCCCAGGGTAATCGCGTCTAAACGCCTGTACATTATTGGCCGGAGGGTTGATTTTGGCAAGGGAGAGGGGAAGAATGCCTCGCCGGGTGGTCCGGCAGCGGTTGGTTTCATGGAGGAGAAAGAGGCATGTCTACCAGCGTTAGCCTGTCGTTCTTCGATCACTTCCGTTCTTTGCAAGAACCCCGTGTGGAGAGAACAAAGCTCCATCCATTGTCCAACATTGTCTTCATCGCGGTGTGCGCGTTGTTGGGTGGAGCCAACGATTTCGTCGGCATGCAGAAATTCGGCACGAGCAAGCGGGCTTGGTTCGAGAAGTACTTGGATCTGACCAATGGCATTCCGTCGCATGATACCTTTGGCCGCGTCATCGGGGCCTTGAATCCGGAGCATTTCCTGCAGTGCTTCTTGAGCTGGGTGCAGGCCTTTGCGAGCACGGAACCAGGCCGACTGGTGGCCATTGACGGCAAGACGGCGCGGGCCACGCTGGACCGGGCCAAGGGTAAGAATCCGTTGCACGTGGTGAGCGCCTGGGTCACGGAGAATCGCCTGGTCTTGGGACAGGAAGTCGTCGCTGAAAAGTCCAATGAGATTACCGCCATTCCCAAGCTGTTGGAGGTTTTGGAATTGGCGGGGGCGATCGTGACCATCGACGCCCTGGGGTGTCAAAAGGAAATCGCGGCGAAGATTCGGGAGAAAAAAGCGGACTACGTGTTGGCCGTCAAAGGCAACCAAGAGCATTTGGAAACGGACGTCCTGGAGGCGTTCGCGGCGGTCGATGAAGGGGCGTTGGTGGCGACGTTACGCACGCACACCGAGCACGACAAGGGGCATGGGCGGATCGAGACCCGACGGACGCAGGCCATGGCGGTGCCGGCGACGTTGCGCAACCAAGATGCGTGGCAAGACCTGGACAGTATCGCGCGCTGTACCCGCACCTACACGGAACGGGGCGTGGAGAAATCGGAAGTGCGTTATTTCATCAGCAGCTTGCCTCCCGTCGTGAAGAAGCTGTCTGCGGCGATACGCGGTCACTGGGGCATTGAGAATGGGTTGCATTGGGTTCTGGACATGTACTTCGCCGAGGACCGCAACCGCGCTCGACTGGGCAACGCCGCGGCCAATTTGGCCCTCCTGCGGCGCTGGGTCCTCTCGTTACTACAACGCACCGAATCGGTCCAGGGCGGCATCGAAAAGAAACGCCTCCAAGCCGCCTGGAACGACGCCGCCCGCGAAGCGATTCTCGGCCTTTTTGTTGAAACTTAGATG
>CAYSHJ010000032.1:0-3498 GCA_964430385.1 uncultured Planctomycetaceae bacterium | reverse complement strand
GTGGCCCTTCGCTCGCAAATCGGCAAGTTGTTCGTCCAGTCGTTGCGGGTCGAGCTTTCTTCGCTCATCGAGCGCCGCTCGCAAGACCTGTTTCGTCCCCAGGCCGATCACTCCGGCGGCTCGCGCAACCGAGTAATGAGCGTCCCCCTGCACGACGATCACCGGCTTCGGCCCGTCGCTCGGCAGGCCCTGCTCCCAAGAATCGCCCAACGCCACGTTTCGCGCCGTCAGCAAGCCAGTCAAATTCCCCAGCGATCCGCCGTGAGTCACCAGCCCCGCGAACTCATTGCGAGTCCAACCGATTTGCTCTCCCAACCGATTGATCAACGCCCGCTCGACCGCCGTCGCCCACGGACCCATCTCGTAGATCGCCATCACTTGGTTGGTGACAGCTCCGACCGCGTCGAACAACCCCGCGATCGGCACCGGTGCCGGGACTTGATGCCCGATGTATCGCGGATGATGCAGATTGTGCCCGCGGTCGAGCATCTTCCGAACGATTTCGGCGAATTTGGTTGCGGGTTGAGCATTGAAGGCGGAGGGTTCGGAAGAGAGACTGTCCAGCCAGTGCTCCGCTTCCGCAATGTTGACTTCCGGGTCGGCCCAATTGAGCACGCGAGTTGTTCGCTGCTGAACTCCCTCCAGGTGCGCGGCGAGCATTTCTCCCCACTGGCCCGCCGCATCTCGAAACCGCTGCGGATCATACGCTGCTTGCAAGCGTTTCTGAGCGACGTTCAAAGCGGCTTCGTCCAACATCGAGCGACCTAACTCTTGACATACACCCCCACCGAACTTGCCTCGGTGGCTCGCGGGCTTTCGCGCTAGTACGAACGCACTTCTCGTCAACTTGCGTCGTTCACAAGCCGGCGAGCCACCGTGACAAGCCCGGGAGGGCTTGATTCTTGGCGGGAACGCAACTTTGACGTTTCGTTCCGCATCGCAGGATGATAGTTCCCTCCTGTTCGCGTCACGAGCGTCGGCGGAAGTCCCCTCGTGCGGCTTGACAAGCGCCACGACCGTCGCCACTGTGCCGTTCGGCAGGATGGAGTCTCTCTCAAGTTTTCCGGGACTCTGAGGGCCATTCGGTCGCCTGCGACGCGCTCCACAATTTGCGTCCATTTTTGACACGCCGAGGTCCGCCATGCACATGAGCGAATTTGATGACGCCTATGAAGATCAACAACGCATTCGGGGAGCCATCATGGAAACCCCGATTAGCGATTTGCCGCTACGCGATCCGATTTTAATCGACGCCACGGCCACTGTGGGCGATGCCGTGAAATCCATGAACGACCATCACACCGGCTGCGTGTTGGTGGGGAAAGACGGCAAGCTGGTCGGCATTTTCACCGAGCGGGACGTGCTGACGAAGGACTACTTCCGCGCGGACAGCCACACGGTGGCGGTCGAAACCGTGATGACCAGGAATCCGGAAACGCTCGAAGCGGACAACAGTATCGCGTTCGCGCTCAACAAGATGAGCGTCGGCGGCTTTCGCCACATCCCGATCGTGGAAGGGGGCAAGCCGGTGGGAGTGCTCTCAGTGCGGGACGTCGTGGACTTCCTCGTGGAACTCTTCCCCGAAGACGTCCTTAACCTGCCCCCCAACCCCAACAACGCCATCACCAATTCGATCGACGGCGGGTAGCAACAAGCCTTGCCGTGCTGATTCTGGCCGTGCCGATTGCGAGTTGGCCAGGGTCTGCTCATGCCTGTGATCACCCTGTCAACGCGAATCAAAGCGCCGATCACGACCGTGTTTGATCTCTCACGGAGCATCGATTTGCACATCGAATCGACCGCAGATACGAACGAACGCGCCGTGGCGGGACGCACAAGCGGCTTGATCGGTCTGGGTGAAACGGTGACTTGGGAAGCCGCACATTTTCTCGTGCGGCAACGGCTAACTTCTCGGATCGTCGCCTATCAGCGACCAATCCATTTTCGTGACTCAATGGTCGCTGGCGCGTTCAAACGGTTCGACCACGATCATTTCTTCACGATCGATTCCAATGAGACCGTCATGACGGACACATTTGATTACACGTCTCCCTGCGCATGGCTCGGCTCAATTGCGGACGTTCTGTTTCTCAAACGGTACATGATGAATTTGCTCGTCAAGCGCAATCAACTCATCAAGACGGTCGCCGAATCAGGAGACATCCAGCGGTTCACGAACGTCGGCTAAAAACTCCTGCTGTGGCGAGTGCCAACAAAAGATCGGGCCAGCGATCGCTCAAGTCAAGAACTCGTGCTTGTCGAAGCCGCACAGGAACGGTTTGCAGACTCCGTCTTCGTGCTGGCTATAGTAAGCACACAACATTTCGGTCGGCGTCTCGATCAGGAACGGGTACGAGCAATCGCCCAGGCTATCGACCACGGCCCACGGCTTGAGTCGCCGGTCGGCGGTGAAGTCGTAAATCTGCGTGTACGAACGGCGGTTGTCGAAGATGGGCGGGTTGGCGTTCACCTCGGCGTGGTCGCCGGAGTAGTTCGCTCGCGAGCCGAGGAATGTGTGGCCGCCGATCTCGAAGAAGTGGTGTCCTTCGGCGATCAACGGCAGGTCGCTCATCTGCCAGTCGGAGTACGGCGGCTTCGCGGTCGCGGTCGCGACCGTCACCGTCTTGCCGTACTTGCGGCGGATGAGCACCGTCATCGTACGATCCTTCTCGAACCGCAGCACCGACTCGCTGGAGTTGTTGAACGGCGCGACGGTCGAAACGTAGTCCCACTGCACGCCGTCCAACCGCCAAGATCGCTCATCGCCCGCGTCCATTTCGGTCGCTGCAATCCGGTGATGGCGTCCGATGTGATCACCTTCAACGTCCGCTCGCCGGGCCGGTGCTTGCCGAACTCCGGAAAGCCCGCGAACGATTTGTCGGCGGCCAGTGCGGTGCTCGCGAAAGACGGAACGCCGGCCATGGCAGTCAGTCCGACCAAAGATTGCTGCAAGAACTCGCGACGCTTCATGGCAAAGTCCCTCGTGTGTGTCATTGGCTCGACCAAGTCACTCGCAAGGATGATATGCTCCGATCCTTTGAAAAACGCCACTGGGCTTGCCCCAGTGGTTCCCGCGCTTCTGCGCCACCTCAACCTCTCAGAAAACCGTAGCGCAAAAGCGCGGGAACCACTCCGACAAGCGGGGTGGCGAAAGTGATTCCAAATCGTCGCCCGTTCACGAAAGCCAATCAGGGGCTCGTGTATGACATCTCGCTCCGCCACGTTGGTGTTGTGTCTGGTCGCGGCCGTGATGGCTTGGGGTTCGGCAGCGTACTTGCTCATGGCCGGATCGTTTTTGCTGGCGGAGGGAGCATTAATCGTTGTCGGCTGCGCCGCTGCGGCCGGAGCGTTCTGTGCTCGGCGTCGCGTCACGGATGTGGATCAAGAGCTCGCGGCTGAACGTGAGGCGAACAAGGCCGAGCGACACGAGCTCGTCCAGCGACGTGCCGAGATTGACCAATTTCTGGAAGCAACCACTGTCCAGTTCACGGATCGTGC
>CAYSHJ010000031.1:0-2389 GCA_964430385.1 uncultured Planctomycetaceae bacterium | reverse complement strand
AACGTCGCAACACTCGACCGGCTACGGGCAATTGACCCTGGTTGAGCACGCACTGTGCCCACTAGCCGGCCGCATGAAAGGGCCGCTTGCCCATCAAAGTGCGTTCCAATACATGGACCCCGGCGGAAAACGCAAAACGGCAAAGTCCACCGTGTCGGCGGCGTTCGGTCTGTTGCCTGGCGACGAGTTCTTCTTGTGGGGCATGCTGGGTCTGACGTTCAACCAAGCTGAACAAGGCGGCGAATTGCTGGCGACGCCGCACTTTCTGCTGAAGAACTTGGGTGTCATTGACGCGACGAGCGACCGAGGCGGAAGTGCTTATCGAAACTTTCGCGAATCGCTGCAACGCCTGGCCGGCGTGGTTTATCACTGCGATGGCTTTTATGATCCGATTCGTCGCGAACACCGCACAACGACTTTTGGACTTCTCAGCTACAGCCTGCCCGTCGATCCCTTGTCGTCACGAGCGTGGCGAATTGCGTGGGATCCAATCTTCCTGGAGTTCTGCCGCAACGCTCGCGGGTCTTTGGCGTTTAACCTTGGCACGTATCGAGAACTCGATCCGGCGAGCCGCCGGCTGTATCTGTTTCTCTCAAAAATCTTCTGGCGTCGGGAATGGACGCACTGGCTCGACGTGCGAACGCTTGCCATCGACGTGCTGGGCTTCGCACCTTCCATTGCGATGCGGAACCTGAAACAAAAACTCAAGCGAGCGATTCTGCGACTTGCCGAGCACGGATTGGTTCAGGTGTCCGGTGGGACAATGACCAAGGAGTTATTTGTCGAGCGGGATGATGGTGGGTGCCTAGTGCGTTTGCGTCGCGGGTCATCGCTTCGCCGTGGGTCATCGCGGGCGACGCTCGCGAGCATCAAGGAACTTGCGATTTACGATCCGCTCCATGCCATCGGCTTGGATGATGAGACGATCAGCCGAGTCTCTCGGCAGTACAAACACGCTCTCGTCCAGCAATGGGCCGACATCACGTTGGCGGCAAAGGAGAAGTTTGGGCTGCGGTTCTTCAAGAAGAGTTCGCAGGCATATTTCATGGACAACCTGCGTAATGGTCGCACGCCTCCCGATTGGTGGTGGGCTTGTAAACGCGAACAAGAGCAGCGGATCACGTCCCCACTGGCCAAGCAGCTTGTGGAGTGCGGCACGCGACCGCGAGCAACAATCGAGCGAGACTTCGTCGATTTCCTAAAAGGGGCGGGTCGGACGGAATTAGAAAAACTGACCGTTGAGGCTACAGGCGACTTTCGGCGGAGCGGGCTGTCCGATTTCGAGGCAGTCAGGCGAGCTACGGAGCTGTGCATCGCCCATTTGCGTAGTCGGTTCGCTAGCAGCCGAGTCGCTTAATTTTTAGATTCCCAAGCTTCCTTCAAAGCAAGGGTTCGTTTGTTCCTTCTTAATTTGATCAATCTCTCTTTGCCGGGGATACGGGCACAATCACGCGAGTAGAAAACGTCAATGCTTTCGTGCCGTTGGATTAGCCGCGGCCGTTCATCGAGCGATTCTCTGCAACGCGGTTGCCACCCCTAGCCCGCATTTCTCACAAGGCGGAGGGGCGGGGGATTTTTTCGCTGGAGTTTCGGGACGGGGCGCCGGCGGGCTGTTCGCCCAGGCATCGGGCGCTGGTTATTGGATGTGGCAAGGCCGTTTTTTCGCGTGGGGCGCAGAGCATCTCCCAGATCGCAGGTAGTGGTGCGGTCGCGGAAGGCAAGACCAGGGCCCCCTCTGACCTTCAGGCAGGCGCCAACTGGAACCGCCGGGCCGCCGGGCCGAGTTGCGACTGCCAACTCCGCAGATTGGCGAACACTTGAGCAAACAGTTCTTGATAGGGACAACTCTCGGCCAGCGAGAACCACACCCGCCGCACGGTCACACGAACCACCGCCCCGATTTTCAACAGCTTGAGTCGGATGGTGTCGCAACGAGCCTGCTGGAGCGACGTGCCCTTCAGACCGTACTGCCGCAGCGCCGCCAGCAGCACGTAGGCGGCGCTGGACACCCACAGTCGCAGTTGGTTGGCGCGCATCGAGTGACAACTTGTGCGGTCGGCGAACAGGTAAAGCTGTTGCTCCTTGATGCGGTTTTCCATTTCGCCGCGACCGCAGTACCGTTTTTCATACAGCGGCTGCGCCGGCTCACGCTCGGCCAGAAGCGAAGTGACCACGAACCGTGGGTTGGCGCCTTTGGCCAGATGCTCGGCCTTGCCGACGACGCGGCGCTCGCGGCTCCAACTCTTGTGCGTGCGATAGGTGAAGTCCTTGAACACCCGGGCGGGTTGTCCCGTGGCCTCGAAGGCTTGTTGGGCGTCGTGCAATTCCTTGCCCAGAATCCGCGTCAAACGGTTGTTTTTTGCCAATCCGAAGACGTAATCGACCTGCT
>CAYSHJ010000030.1:0-2207 GCA_964430385.1 uncultured Planctomycetaceae bacterium | reverse complement strand
GTCAGCGATGCTCTGGACCGTAGCCAGTACGGCCCGCCGATTCCGCTCAAATCGAATCCCGACGGCAGCGTCGAGATCAATGCCGCGAAGCTGCCAACTGCGACCAGTCAAGACCGTCGCAGCCTGTATTTGCTCTGCCGTCGCAACTATCAACCGACGGAATTAAGCGTGTTCGATCAGCCGAATGTCGCTCACAACTGCACGCGCCGCACGAGCACGGCCGTTGTGTTGCAATCGCTGGCGATGCTTAACAGCCCGTTCGTCTTCGCGCAGGCCGAGCGATTCGCGGAGCGTGTGAAACAAGCAGCCGGAGCCGATCAGGAGCGACGCATCGAAGCCGCGTTCCGCTTCGCGCTGTGTCGCCCGCCAAACACGGAGGAGGCCTCGGGCAGTCGCGAACTGTTAGCCAAGCACGCCGCGCGGTATCAAGAACAGCAGAAGCTGACGCCCGAACGAGTGGCAGACTCGGCCCTCCAAGACCTCTGTCAGATGCTGTTGAATACGAACGAGTTTCTGTACGTTCCATAACGCGGGCGTCGCCCGTAATTCTGCTCCCTCCCCCCCGCATCGGGGGAGAGGGTCGGGGTGAGGGGGATTCGTGGACCACTGAAACGTTCGCCCCCTCACCCTAGCCTCTCCCCCCGCGGGGGGGAGAGGGGACAGATTGTGCGCACGGCGCGCATAATTTACGATCGAAGACTTTAGGAATTTTCGAGCATGACCTCCGTTGCAATTTCCCGTCGACAGTTGCTGCAACTTTCCGGCATTGGGCTTGGCGGAGTGGCTTTGACCTGGCTCCTTAATGGTCAGCAACTCCGCGCGACAGAAGGCAGCGAGAACGCCGCCGCGTTCGACCTTCATCAGAAACAGTCCACGCGGCCTGCGCCAGCCAAGTCGGTCATCTTGATGATGCAGAACGGCGGCCCCAGTCAGATGGATTTGTTCGACCCCAAGCCCGTGCTCAAGAAGCACAACGGACAACAGCACTCGATCAAAGTCGAGATGTTTCAGGCGGGTAGCGAGCAGAACAAGCTGCTGGACACTCCGTTCCAATTCCGCCGCTACGGGGCCGCGGGCATCGAGATGTCCGAGGTGATTCCGCACATCGGCAGCGTCGCCGACGAGTTGTGCCTGGTCCGCTCGATGCACACTGGGCACAACAACCACACCGAAGCCCTGGTCATGTTCATGACCGGCAAGATATTTCAGGGGCGACCGTCGCTCGGTTCGTGGATCAGTTACGCCTTGGGGACGGAAAACCAAAACCTGCCGGCCTACGTCGTGCTCCGCGATCCCGAGGGCTACAACACCAGCGGCACGCTCACATGGAGTTCCGGTTGGCTGCCGGCCTTGTATCGCGGGACGGAATTCAGCTCGGCCGGTTCACCCGTGTTACACCTGCGGCCGGCACGTTCACAGCTTGACGGCGTACAGCGCGACAATTTGGAATTTCTTGCCAAGCTCAATCGGATGCACCAGAGCCAGTACCCGCGCGAGACGGAGCTGGAGTCCCGTATTCAAAACTATGAGTTGGCCGCACGCATGCAGCTTGCCGCCGCCAGCGTGCTCGATTTGACCAACGAAACCACTGCCACGCAGACGCTGTATGGACTCGACCAACCGACCACCAAGGCGTACGGACTGCGCTGCCTGTTGGCCCGCAAGTTGATCGAAGCTGGCGTGCGCTTCGTGCAGATTCATCCCAAGCCGTTTCAACCTTGGGACACGCACGCCAACACCCAGCCGAGCCTTGTGGACATCTGCGGCAACACTGACCTGCCGACCGCCGGCCTGATTCGCGATTTGAAACAACGCGGGCTGCTCGACGAGACGATCGTGATTTGGTCTGGCGAGTTTGGCCGCCTGCCCGTCTCGCAAAACGGCACGGGTCGAGACCACAACCGCAACGCCTTTTCGCTGCTCGCCGCCGGCGGAGGTTTCAAGTCAGGCTTCGTCTTCGGAGAAACGGACGAAGTCGGCTACCGCGCGGCGGAGAATCGCGTGAGCGTCGCCGATTTCCACGCTACGGTGCTGCACCAACTTGGCCTCGATCACGAATCGCTCACCTTCCACCACTCCGGCCGTGACGAGACCCTCACCGACGCCTCCCTCACGGACGCCCGTGTGGTGCATGAGCTACTGACCTGACGGCAACGACCGACCGCACGGCGGGCTAATTCGTCGTCTTGGGCAATCTGTAGCCGCGG
>CAYSHJ010000029.1:0-7176 GCA_964430385.1 uncultured Planctomycetaceae bacterium | reverse complement strand
TTGATGCCGTGCATCGCCACCGTCGCGGATGACCTGTGCCTCATTCGGTCGATGCACACCGAGGCGATCAATCACGATCCGGCGATCACGTTCATGCAGACGGGAGCACAGCTCGCGGGGCGGCCGAGCATCGGGGCGTGGTTGAGTTATGGCCTCGGCAGCGAGAACCAAGACTTGCCGGCGTATGTCGTGCTCACGTCCTTCGGCACCGGGCGGCCGGATGATCAGCCGCTCTACGACCGGCTGTGGGGTGCGGGCTTCTTGCCGTCGAAGCATCAAGGGGTGAAGTTCCGCAACAAGGGTGACGCGGTCTTGTATTTATCGAACCCCCCAGGGATCGACCCAACGGCTCGGCGAGGCACGCTCGATCGTATTTCCGCGCTCAACAAGCAGCACTTCGACGAACTGGGCGATCCGGAGATTCAGACGCGCATCAGCCAATACGAGTTGGCGTTCCGCATGCAGACGAGCGTGCCTGAATTGCTCAATGTCTCGCAGGAACCGAAGCACGTGCTCGAAGCCTACGGCTCGGACGTGTCGAAGCCGGGGACATACGCAGCCAATTGTTTGTTGGCTCGCCGGCTGTGCGAGCGTGACGTGCGGTTCGTGCAGCTCTTCCACATGGGCTGGGACCATCACGGCGGCTTGCCGAACGCGATTCGCGGCCAGTGCCGCGACACCGATCAAGCGACCGCCGCGCTGATCAAAGACCTTAAACAGCGGGGCTTATTGAACGACACGCTCATCGTCTGGGGCGGCGAGTTTGGCCGCACGATTTATTCGCAGGGCGCTCTGACGGCGACCGACTACGGCCGTGATCATCATCCGCGCTGCTTCTCGATCTTCCTGGCCGGTGCCGGCATCAAGTCGGGCGTGACGCACGGAGAGACCGACGACTACTGCTACAACATCACTCGCGACCCGGTCCATGTGCATGACCTCAACGCGACGATCCTGCATCTTCTCGGCATCGACCACACGCGGCTGACATACCGCTTCCAAGGCCGCGACTTCCGCCTGACTGACATCCACGGCGAGGTCGTGACGGGCCTGCTGGCCTGAGCCTGATTCGGCAGGCCACAAGGGCCTGGGCGACAGACATAGGTCGCAGCAACGGCAAACTGATCGAAGGCAATCCGCGGAAGTGTTCTCAGTGCCGCTTGCGGCGGTTGACTGACTCGTGGCCAGCCGGCCTGACGGACGCGTCAGACTTCAGACTGCGTGAGACGGCCTCCTCGGCCTGTCGCCGCAGCGAGTCGTCGTTCGGTTTCACGCGCAGGCACCAACCAAGGTGTTCGCTCGCGCTGGCGAAACGATTCTGTCGGGACAACAGCATGCCATACGCATACCGAGCCACAAAGGAGCTACTGTCGATATCGATCGCGCGGCGGAGGCAGGCTTCCGCCGCCACGGCATCTTGCAGCCGAGTGTATACCGCCGCCGCCGACAACAACCGCTCGACGGGTCGTTCGCATTCCGGTTTCAACAGCTCAGATTTGAGGGCCTGTGCATAGGCTCGGGCCACTGTGCCGTATTCGCCGGTCGGGTTGTATTCGTCGGTCGGCAAATCGCGATACCGCAACTCCAACTGTTCCAAGGCCGCGAGGTCTGGTTCCAAGCTTTCCAGAATTAACTGTGCCGGTGCGGTGCCGACAAGCAGACCCAGGATTGCCGCTTGGTACGATCGCTCCTGATGAAAAGCCTGCTTCCAAGACTGCAGAGCCTCTTCAATGTGGCCTTGCTGCAACGCCTCGCGGCCAACGACGAACTGCACCTGTGCGGAGTGCGGTCGGACCAGCTCGGCCTGATTCAGCAGCGCCTGTCGGCGTTTCGGGTCGGCGTCTTCCAAGAAGTGCAGCTCCGCTAAGTGGACGTACGCCTGCCCCTGCAATGGACAGAGTCGCACTGCCTTCTGAGCGTGCCGAGCGGCCGCGTCCAAATACTTCAGGTTGGGTCCGACTGCGCGTTGGAGCCATTCGCGCATGTCGCCAACCGACGCGAACTGCGACGCCAGCGCTGCATCTCGCAGTTGAGCCAACGTCATCGGATTCTCGCTTTGTTGTTGCAGGTGCTCGAATGCGGTCAAGTACGATGTTGCCAAACGCAATTGCGCCCGCGCGTGATCGGGATTGAGCTTCGTCGTGTGCATCAAGTCCGACACACGCTGTTTAAAGAGCGCCAACTGTGCGCTGGTTTTGTCTTCGACCTTATCCGGTTCTTCAGCCGCCGGCACCGGCGAGTCGTCCAGGTCGCGCACCAGCGACAGCCGCAAGTAATCAAACCAATATGGCTCGCTGCTGGCGATCTGGTTGAGCTGTGGAAATGACCACCAAGCACAGAACACGGCCGCGGTTCCGGCGGCCAGTCCCAGCAACCTCGGAAAGACTCGCTTCGAATCGTTCTCGGAGGCCGACGACGAATGGAGATTGTTCTGTCCCGAGCGATCTGCGCGCGCGAGCGCGCCTAGCGAAAGTTGATCAAGACGCCGAGCGCACGCGATCAACAACAGTACGACCGTCATCAATCCCGGCACGTACCACACGAAATCAAACGCGGCGTGAAAGATGTTGCCCGCCAAGCTGGCGGTGATGGCCGCCGCTAACGTCGGCACGCGGCGATCCGTGCTCGACCGCAAGCTCCGGCAACACCATACGACGCAACAGCTCACGCTGAGCAACGCGAGACTCAGCCCACATAGGCCCGACTCCGATGCGACTTGCAGATACGAGTTGTCGGCGTGCGTGAACTCCGAGTCTTGATACGGCGGGTCGAAGTAAATCGGATACGCCTCGACATGGCTTCCCAGTCCCGTGCCAAGCCACGGGAAGTCACCAGTGATTTGTAGATTTGCCTGCCAGATCGCCAGTCGCGAGTCCGAGCGCCAGTTGTCCAAACGATCGAAAACCTTCTCGTGACCGAGCAGCAGAAACAAGCTGCCCGAGAGCATCGCGATTCCCAACAGCACGCTCACTAAGCGGCCCGATAAACGCCCCGAGCAATACAGCGCCGAGAGCATCACCAGCAGTGAAACTCCCAGTGCCAACGTGCCACCGCGGGACAACGAGAACAACACGGAAAACACCACGACGCCCAGACCCAAGAACAGCACCGCCAGCAGCGTGTCGTGTGAGCTGGAGGACGCGGATGAACTCCCAAAACTTGCCGAGCCTTTGGAGCGTCTCTCCAGGATGCACAGAATCCACCACAACAGTGGTCCACAGCCCAAGACCAAGAACTGAGCGAAGTGATTGCGGTTGGTGAAGGCCCCTTTGAGACGGTGCCCCGCGGTCGTCAACGGATAGTCGTAGAACCAGAAGAACTTGCCATTGTTCGATAGCCATTGCACGACGCCGAACAACGCCATCGCGCCCGACGCACAGGCGATCGACTTCAGCAGCCGTTCGACATCCTCGATCCTCCGAATCCGCTGCGTGGCGACATAGAACAGCAATACGTAGTTAATACCAGTGATTAACGCCCACCGCGTCTCGGCAACATGCAACGACAACGTCGTCCACGAGCCGATTCCACCGACTCCATCCGTGGTCGCCGACCACAACGGCAGTAGTGAGCGAAGATGAGGTGACAACAAGTTTAGCAGTTCGGTCGGCAGCGGTGTGATTTGCAACAGGCCGATGCTCACGCCACCCAGCAACAACGGTTCGACCCAGGTGACGGTCCACGTCGGTCGACGCCCCAACAACAGTCCAGCCGACCACGCGACAACGGCGAGCGTCGCACAGGCCGTCAAGGCTAGGTGCCCGTAAGCGATACGGCCACCCAATAGACAGGGCACGACCGACACACTGGCCATGAGCGCCGCATCGATCACGTGATCGGAACAACGTTGGATAAATCCGTCCTCGCTGCCGTGACGAGACCTGTCGCGATGCGTCCGCGAGGAATGGTGGGATGACATATTCGACCTCTGCAAGCTCGTGAATCTCGATGAGGCGGACCGCTTACCTGCCCGACGTTATGCGGCACGTCGACGCTCGGCAACCGCTTCGTCGTCGGATTCCTCGGCGACGGGTTCCGACTCTGTCTGGCCGTTGGTGGGATCGTCGTGTCCATAACCATATCCATATCCATATCCGTAGCCATATCCATAACCATACCCATAGCCGTAGTAATCTCCAGACGAATCGCCGCTGAGGTGGTTGACGACGATCCCCATCAAGTTCACCTCCACGTTGCTGAATGCTTCGGCGGCACGGATGACCATGCGACGACGGTTTTTGTCGGGCCGTACGACCAGCACGGCACCGTCGACCATGCGACCGATGATGACTGGATCGCTGACAGCCAGCACTGGCGGAGCATCGACCAGAATTTGATCGTAGATCGTCTCCGCCCAAGCCAACAATTCGGAGAAGCGGTCACCGGCCAGTAGTTCCGCCGGGTTGCCCGGCCGCGAGCCGGACGGAATCACGTCCAACCCCGAGACGATCTGCGAGACGATGTTTTCCGCGACGCTGACGCCCATCGGCCGGTCATCGCGAAGCACCTGGGTCAAACCGTGTTGGCCTTTGAGACTGAGTAGGGCTGTCAAACCGGGCCGCCGCATGTCAGCGTCGATGAGCAACGTCTTTTTGCCCGACTGAGCGAACGCGACAGCAAGGTTCGAGATGACGGTCGTCTTGCCGTCGCCCGGTTCAGTGCTGGTCACGACGATGCGCTGTGAGTTTCGCTCGGAGAATGCGATTGCGGTGCGCAGCGTGCGGAAGGCCTCGGTCTCGACACCGTTGGGTTTCGCGTGACATTGGATGGCGTCGGCTCCAGAGCCATCGCTGGGCTGCATGGCTCGGACCATCGCCAGTACGGGGACGCCCAGTTGCAGACGCAATTCGTCGGGCGAGCGGAAGCGGTCATCGAGCAGGTCGAGGATGTAAATGATGCCCAGTCCCGTGCCCACGCCAAGCACGAGACAAACGGCCACGACCAGCACCAGTCGCGGTGACGACGGAGCCGTCGCCGCGCGGGGCATCTTGGTGAGTTCGACTTTGATCCCATCGTCGGCGCCCAAATCGAGATCGCTGATCCGCTGCAGCAGCGATTCCTCGTAGGCCATCAGTCGCTTGCGGTCAAGTTCGACGATTTCGATTTTCGCCATCAGGTCGTTTTGACCCATTGTGACGGTTTGCTGTTGATCGAACTGCATTTGCAGGGCCTGCTGACGGCCCACGGCGAAGCTGGAACGCTGTTCGGCCATCGCCAGCAAGCGCGGGCCTAGCTCCACCGAGCTGAGTTGCTGAATTTGCTGACGCGCCTGCGGGAGGTAACCGACGATGAACTCCTCCTGAATGCGAATTTGCTCGAGCATGTCGCGGATTTCCGGATGATTGACACCAAGAGCCGCGCGGCGCGAGATCAATTCCGATCGCAGTCGCATCACTTCGTCGGTGGCTCTTGCGACCACCGATCCTCCCTGCTCGTCCAACCCCATCATTCGGATCAACATCGCTTGGCCCAGCGTTTCCACCGCCTGCATGAGGTATTGCTGCATGTCTTCTCCACGAGACATAGCGGTCTTCACGGATTGCAAGAACATCCAGGCATCCAACGTGGCTCGTTGCGAGTCGATCAGCAGTTCGTTCAACTTGATGAAGCGCGCCGCTTCAATGCTCATGCTTTTGTTATCCACCTCGACGATGCCACCGGTCTGACGCAGGAGGTCGAGATACTCAGCGTTCTTTTCTTGGAGCTTGAGGCCAATTTCCTCGTTCTTCTGAGTCAGCGTTTGCAAGGTGTCCAGCGCTGTCTTGTTGTGGGTCTTGTTGATGAAGTTGAGGTACTCCGTGGCGATGCGCTCGACGATCGTGGCGGCGGCCTTGGGGCTGCGCGAACGATAGCGGATGTCGATTAGGCTCGTGCCGCGTTCGCTGCTGACGGTGACGTTGCTTTTCAATTCCGTGACCCACAACTCGACCGGCAGTCCACGGAAATCGTCTCGCAGCTCTTTGGGCAGCCCTTTCAGCGCGAGTCGCAACACGCGGTCGCTGACGATGATTTTCTGCCAGGTCGGGATGTTGTCGATCACCTGTTTGATTTCATTCTGTCGTCCGCCCATCTGGACGCTGTTGTTATGCTCGGTCTGCAGCACGAGCACCTGCGCGTGTGCGTCGTAAAGGCGTGGCGCGGAGGCGAAGTAGATCGCTCCTAGCACGCCACTGATCAGCATCGTGGCCACCAGCGTTCCCTTGCGAACTCGCGCGGCGTGCAAATAACGCATCATGCCGGAGACCACGTTGGCCGTGTTCAGCATCGGCGGCGGCGGTGCAAGCTGTTGAGCCTCGGGATTCATGAGCCACACGTCCTTGCGGGCTGGTACGAAATTTCGGAATGCCGAATTTGGTCGAGTAGTTTTGAAAATCCGTTACAGGAGCGGCATCAAGGACGCGCTGAGAGCGAACCGAATCACGCTGAGCGTGTCCAGCAATAACGTCGCGGGTGTTTGTTCGACCGAAACGATGTCGCCGGGAGCCAACGTGAGGTTGTCCTCACCATGACGCTTGGCTTGACGAAGGCTGACTTGAATGACCGACGGCTGTGGCTGACCCGCAGCTTGTCGAATGACATAGACCTTATCGGCGGCCTGGTTCTTCGTGCCATTGGCCAGCGCGATCGCGCTCAGCAAACGAAGTTCCTCGCCGACCGGGTACTTGAATTGCCCGGGTTTGTGGACCAGTCCCAGAACATGCACGGGTGGCGGATCGCGCCGCTCGACCATCACGATTGCGCCGTCTTGGAGCGGATAGGTGGTGGCTCCGCCGCGCGTCGCCGAGACCAGATCGACTTGGTATGAATGAGCGGTTCTCGCGGCCGCTGCGGGCAACGATTGAGAATGCCCGGTTTGAGCGATGTTGGCCGGCCCACTCAGGCCATCGGCGATGCGTGTGGGTGTCGTGGGATTACCAGCGTCCGGGGGATTGCGAATCTCGACGGATGTCCCCGCATCGTCGGCGAGGCCGCCCGCGGCGAAGATCGCACTGAGTAAGTCGCAACTGCCGCGCGGCAGGTCATAGGCTTTGGGTTCCTTCACACCACCGCCGACCATCACTCGATTGGTCCGCTGTCGTTTTACGGTGACGGTGACGTGCGGCGACCGATAGACACCGTGTTGCACGTACGCCGCGGCGATCACCGCCTCAGCCGATTGCGGTTCCAGGCCCAACC
>CAYSHJ010000028.1:0-3110 GCA_964430385.1 uncultured Planctomycetaceae bacterium | reverse complement strand
GCCACGTCCCAGCATTCGTCGCGATTGAAACAAAACACGAGCGCCGGCGTGCGGCGACTGTCGGCATCGCCACTGGCCATCCCTTCGAGGTGCTCATTGAGCAACAGGTCCGGCACCCATTGATAACTCAACGGCACGCGGCGTTCCGTGCCTTGCACCAACTCGACAAGTCGGCCGTGAGCTTGTTGCAGCCACAGCACAAAGTCCACCGCGTTGCCGACCGTCGCCGACAGCAACAGCAATCGCACGTGTTTGGGCAACAGACCCAGCGACAACTCCCAAACGATGCCCCGTTCCGGATCGGCGAAGCTGTGGAATTCGTCCATCACGACCGCCGAGACATCCGCAAAGTCAAACGCTTCGGTGTGCAACAGCCGATTCAGCAGAATCTCCGCCACGACGACCAGCACTTTCGCGTCCGGGTTCACGCGACGATTGCCCGTCACCAACCCAACGTCGTCGGGCCTAAAGCCCCAACGCACAGCGGCCGCTTGCATTTCGCGAAATTTCTGCTCGGTGAGCGCGATCAGCGGCGTCGTGTAATACGCGGTCTGACCGGTGTGCAACGCCTCGAACAACGCCGCCTCGGCGATCAGCGTTTTGCCCGTCCCCGTCGGAGCACACACCAGCACACCTTGCTCCGTCGTAAACCACGTCAGCAATGCTTCCTCTTGCACCGGGTACGGAGTGTACGGGAGCTGCGCGAGGTACTTTTCGGCGAGTTCATCGCGCGATGAAACTGTTGGCGGCATGCGGTGATTCCGTTGGAGAATGATCGGCAGGCAACGCACTGTAGCGAGACAGTCATCCGATCTCCCGCGCCATGACCGTGAGCTAGTGCATTCGTCCGTACCTGCGTCACTGGTGTCGTTGCACTTGTTGCCGGTGTTGTCGACCGTGTTGTCGACCGTGTTGTCGACCGTGGAGTCGACCGTGGAGTCGACCGTGTTGTCGACCGTGTTGTTATCCGTGGAGTCGGCTGTGTCCCAGGGGCGTTCACGCCCTTTCTTCGCGCAGCGATTAGGCCCGGCCTTCAGGCCGGGTCGAACAAACCACGTCGCTGGCAGACAGGCCCGTTTACGGGCCTTCTCGATAAAACTGGCTTCAGCCCCCCGAACACCAACCAACTCAGGAACCAAACATGTCCCACAACTACTACAGCGAAATCAATCTCCACATCGTCTGGCACACCAAAGAGAGCGCCGCACTCCTGACTCCCGAAATCGAACCCGCCGCCTGGCGATTCCTCCGCAAACGAATCGTCGACTACCGCGATGTGTTCGTCCACGAAATCGGCGGCACCGCGACCCACGTCCACATCGCCGTGTCTGTCCCGCCGACGCTAACGCCCAGCACGTTCATCGGTGAGTTGAAGGGTGGCACGTCCCACGATGTCAATCATCAATTCGGAGTCACCAAGAAAGTGCTCGAATGGCAGGCCGGGTACGGCGTCGTGAGTTTCGGCACCAAGGATCTGGAATGGGTGAAACAGTACATCCGCAATCAAAAAGAGCATCACGCGAACGGGAGCGCGGTTGAACGTCTGGAGCGGATCACACAGGATCACGATTAAGTGCGCGACGCCTGAGTGGCTGAAGCCGATTTGACGAGAAGGCCCGTAAACGGGCCTCATGGCTGTTGACGGTAGGTTCCGTCGACCCGGCCTGAAGGCCGGGCCTAACCGCTGCGCGAACAAGGGCCGTGAACGGCCCTGCCGTGCAATGCCGTGACCCACGTCGTCCTCTGCCTTCTGTCCCCTGCCTCCTATTCCTGTCCCCTGCCTCCTATTCCTGCCTCCTGTCTCCTATTCCTGCCGCGCGTCTCCTGTCTCCTGTCCCCTGCCACCTGTCTCCTGTCCCCTACCACCTGCCTTCACCTCGCGAGCCGTGGTCCGTTGATGCCGTTTACTCGACGTCGCGTGCCGCGCGGAGAGACGTCAATAACTCCACGATCTCGTCGTGACAGTGCCTGTCTTGTCGGATGACCAACGCTCGCATAGTTTGCGAGACCGACATCGTCCCACCCTCTCCGTCTGTCGTCTGCCAGGGACCACCCGTCCCCGCCTGAATGAGCTTGACGAGTTCCTCGTACGTTTCCGGTTGCTGAAAGTCGGTGAGATCACCGACCGGGTAAACACGAGTGGTTCGTCGGTCGCGAGCCGCGGGAGTTGTCGTCACGGAAAGCACTCCGTCTGTCACCACCGCCGCCAACAGGAGTGGAGTCAACATCTGGTCGAGCGAGGCACGGAGCGGCCTTGTGCCGACCGCGGCATGAAACGTGATCGGCGTGTCCGGCGCGATGCCTTCGGCGTTTAGAGCCTCAACATCGAGACGCGCCGCGATGCCAAACGTCTCTGTGAGATAGGCCAAGACATCCACCAGGGGCATATCTGTGAACGTCAGCACGACCGTCTCGTCGAGTTTTCCGAGCAGCATCTCTTCCCGTTCGGACGGCACGGGGAAATACACATTCGGCGGTGAAGTGACACTGCCGGGCGGAATCGGCTTAATCGGCTTGTAAGGCGGCGCGATGACCGGCGGCTTCGGTTGGACTTGAGGCTGCGACGAAGAGCCGCCGCCAAACTGGCCTCGACTGACTTGAGCCAGTGCGAAGAACGCAACGCCAAGAAGCAGCAACAGACGGAACAGTCGGGTGCTCGGCATGATAGGCTCCTGGAAATGAGCGGCGAAGATGGGAGAAACCAATGGACGGGCGATACGAAATGACCTGACTTCGGAGAGCCTCGACACACAGTCAGCACTCACGGTCGCGCGCTGGCCATCGTCAAATGCCGATGCCGGCCAGCGCGTCGATGAAACGACGAACAATGCCCGTTGCGACGGGAGCCTCGGCTTCGGCTCGGCAGGCGGCCTCGTGAAGTCGATCTCGAGTCGCGGCCAGCAGCCCGGAATGCTGTTGCTCGTGCAGCGCTCGAGCCACTCGGCCCACAGTCTCGGCCAAGTGAGCCGTCTGCGCGGATGGGAGTCCGGTAACCTCTAATTCGCCCCCCAGTTCCTCAAGCAAGCTGGCCAGAGTCTGCTGGGCTTCTGGCTCCAAGTGGCTGGCCGCGCGCAGCAGGCGGGCCAAGTCCTGAAGATCCTTCTTGATCT
>CAYSHJ010000027.1:0-3624 GCA_964430385.1 uncultured Planctomycetaceae bacterium | reverse complement strand
GTTTTTGAGTTCGAGGGACATGCGAAGTATTTTTGATTTTCGATTTTTGATTTTTGATTGGGGCGAACCGACTGCCTTCTGCCTTCTGCCTTCTGCCTTCTGCCTTCTGCCTTCTGCCTTCTGCCTACTGCCTTCTGCCTTCTGCCTTCTGCCTACTGCCTTCTGCCTACTGCCTTCTGCCTACTGCCTTCTGCCTTCTGCCTACTGCCTTCTCCGCCCTTTGCCGTTGCGCTTCGTAAAACAAGATTCCGGCGGCGACGGCGGCGTTCAGGGATTCAATGGCTCCGAACTGCGGGATCGTGACGAGTTCGTCGCAAGCGTCGAGCAACTCCGACCGAACCCCCGAGCCTTCGTTGCCGACGACAATGGCGATGGCTGATTTGAGATCGCAGGCGAATGCGGATTGCGGCGCGAGTGGACTGGTGCCAATCAGACGAATTCCGGCCGAACGAAGTTGCTCGGCGAGACACAACAAGTCATCAGCTTGAGCGATGGGCAGGTGGTTGACCGCTCCGGCGGAACTGCGGGCCACGAGCGCGGTCACTTCGACTTGCCCGCGCGACGGCACAAACAGCGCATCGACGCCCAGCACGTGCGCCGATCGAATCACGGCTCCGAAGTTGAGCGGATCTTGCAAGCCATCCAGGATGCCGAATAAGGGTGCCCGCTGTAGCCCCGGCCCTTGTGGCCGGGATGATTCTGCCGGTGTTGGCAGCTTGGAAATCAACTCGGCCACAAGGGCCGGGGCGACATGTGCTGCGAGCACATCTTCGACGCGGTCGTACGGAAACGGCCCCATCTTGGCGAGAAAGCCTTGATGCTCGCGCGAGTGGCAGAGTTGCGTCAGTCGTTCGGGGGAGCACTTGATGAAATCAAAATGCTCCTGCTTCATTGCGAAGTCGACAGTGAACTGCAAGTCTTCCTTCGGCAACTGTTCGCTGACGTGCAGTTCCAACACAGGCCAGCGAGCGGCGCGGAGCGTCTCCAGGACGACATGTCGTCCCCACAGCCAACACTTCTGATGACTGCCCAGCAACGACGCGTTGCCTTTGCGTCGCCGATATCGTTCGACCATCTCACTTGATCCGGATCGAGTAACCGGTGCCGACGAAGTAGTCGTCGGAGGCTCCGGTCAGGCCCACGCCGGCTCGAATGTCGAATTGCATGTCGGGCGTCGGGCGGTAGGTGATTCCGGCGTCCATATAGTGCTGTACCTGTTC
This sequence comes from uncultured Planctomycetaceae bacterium, assembly GCA_964430385.1. Taxonomy (GTDB): domain Bacteria; phylum Planctomycetota; class Planctomycetia; order Planctomycetales; family Planctomycetaceae; genus CAYSHJ01. Next base: position 2,404 of record CAYSHJ010000027.1, on the reverse strand, counting down.
GGTGTCGGCACCCGACGGAAAGAGTCCAAACCACTCCGTGTAGGCCCCGACCTTCTCGGCTAGGTTGTAGTTGATCGTGATCGCCTGCGCCCACTCCGTGTACTTATGCCCGGTTCCGCCATCAAGGGCATTGTTGAATTGCGTGCTGGCACCGACGCCGAGGAAGTCATTCACGTCCCAGCCGTACAGAAAGTTCATGCCGGGTAACACTTCATTTGCCGTGACAGATCGTGCGCCGGTCGGGATCGTCATTTGAGGCACCAGCGCCATTTCGGGCCACCAGCCTTCTTGCGGAGTCAATCCAAGCTTGACACCAAGATACAAGTCTTCAACGCCACTGTGGGTCATGGCTGGCGAGGGGTTGCCGGTGACTTGGCTGAACGGAAAGACTCCCAACCGCAGTTCCAGCCAGTCCTCGAACACACCGTACCGAAACAAAAACTCGCCCGCCGAGTGTGTGATCGAGTTGTCGTCGGGGTCTTTGTTGCGGACGTAGGTGTAGCCGGATTCGATCTGCAACACGCCCTTACCAACTGTCGTGCTGGCTTCGACGAAGTCAGGCCGATCTGTCTGCAAGTCGTCATCGACCGGCGGCCCTCCGCTAAACGAGGTGCCATAGCTCCACTGGAACAGCGTCTTGCGTGGCTCGTCCGGCGATGGGCCGTAACTCGGACGCGGTTCGTCATCGTTCTTATCTTTGCCATCCAGTTCAAGGTCTACTTGCGGCCAAAGCCGGGATGTCGCCAACCAACTGGCGGGTTGAATCGGCCTGTGTGCCACGCGGCGATCTAGCAGAGATGGTTCACCCGCGATCCCGCACGCCGCGGAAATGAAAAATAAGCAGACAATTAGGATGCGAGTCGACATCGAGAACCCATTCCCACTCTTCAAGATTCAGGAGGACGCTCGGCAGTTCGTGGCTGGCATCGCCGTTTGAGTCGCTTCGCTGCCGCCAATGGCGATCCCGTCTGTATACAACGAATCTGTCTTGTCGGACGTGAGACGACATCTTGTCATCGGAATTCCAACGCAGCGACCAAACGGACTTTGTTTTGATTCATCAAAGTTTTCGAAGACCGATCCTGCGAGCGGTGACTCGTTTGTTTGGTTTGACCAGCCGTGACTTGTTGTTCCATTCACTTGCCTATCGTTAAGTTCCCAGCTTCACCACTTCCCCAGCCGTGAATCGACAGCTCGACAAGGTTGCGAACCCTGACGCCCAGCAGCACAATGTCGCCGCGTTTTTTCGTCGATCACCGCGTGCCGTCAGGATCCGCTCCCGTCCAATCCTGCTCAGTCCAGTGCCAGCCATTAAAGGGAAACTTGTGAATTCGTTCCGTGGCACCTTGGCGCGTCCTCCCATCGCGCCACTCGCCAAGATTCCGATTTACGCGCAACACACGGACCGCGAAGGACTGCGAACGGCTTGCCGGTTCAATTCGGAGCTAATGGATTACTTGCGAACGTTCATCAAACCAGGCATCTCGACCAACGAGATCGATCATTTGGCCTATGACTACACGGTTCGAGCGGGACACACGCCGGCTTGTCTGGGCTACAACGGCTATCCCAAGACGGTCTGTACGAGCGTCAACGATGTCGTTTGTCATGGCATTCCCAGCGACACCGTTCTAGAGGACGGCGACATCGTCAATGTGGACCTAACGACGATCGTCAACTGCTGGCATGGAGACCAGTCGGAGACCTTTCTGATTGGCAATGTCTCACCCGAGTCTCGTCGGTTGGTGCAGGCGGCATTTGATGCGTTGTGGGTCGGCATTCGAGCGATCAAACCGTTCGGGCGAGTTATCGACATTGGCCGGGCGATTTATCGGTTCGCAAAGGAGCAAGGCTATGAGGTTGTGCGCGAGTTCCAAGGACATGGTCTCGGACGCGCCTTCCATCAAGAGCCCGGCATTCCTCACTTCCCCGATTTGCAGTCGGGCAAAGCGGTGATTCGGCCAGGTACTTGCTTCACCATCGAACCCATGTTGAATATCGGGACGTGGAAGACTGAAATCGACAAAAGTGATGGTTGGACGGTGCGGACTCAGGATCGGCGGCTTTCCGCGCAGTTCGAGCACGCCGTATTGATGACTGAAAAAGGCCCGGAAGTCTTGACGCTGACTCAATTCGGCCCGCGCGAGGGGCATCGATTCTAAAGCCTGTCTGCCGTTGCCTCGATGGGCAGGTTTGTTATCTTACTCGGTTCAGAAGCCGATCCTGACATCGGCAATAATTGGATCCCGATTGCCGCGGCAACGAGTTGCGGACATTTTCAGCCCTCTGTTTCGTCGAGGTTGCCATGAAGGAGGCCATTTGTGGTTAAGTTGCGTTTGCGAGACAACGAGAGGATTCAAGATGCGGTAAAGCGGTTTCGGAAGTTGGTGGAACACGCGGGAAT
>CAYSHJ010000026.1:0-4068 GCA_964430385.1 uncultured Planctomycetaceae bacterium | reverse complement strand
CGCGACCGCCGCGACGTATGTCGCCTCTGGGGAGTATTTCTGGAACTGCGGCATCTTCGTGTGGCGCGCGGCGACGATTCTGAAACAGATCGAGCGGCATGCGCCGGAAATCGCGGCTCGGTTGAAGCGGCTGGAGAGTGCCCTCGGCAGCGAACGTTGGGTGCCAACGCTGGATGCCGAGTTCGCACAGATGCCGTCGACCTCGATTGATTACGCCGTATTGGAGAAAGCTTCCGACGTCTGTGTCGTCTCAGCCCCGTTTGAATGGGACGACGTTGGCAGTTGGTTAGCGTGGTCGCGACGGATGCCGCGCGACGCGAATGATAATTCGGTCGACGGTCTGTTTTGCGGTGTCAAGACCAGTGGTTGCATCGTGCGTTCATCAAGCGAGCACATGGTCACGGCGTTCGGCGTGCGCGATTTGATCATCGTCCATACACCCACAGCCACCCTCGTCGCCGACAAGCACGATGAAGCCGCGCTACGACAACTCCTCGCGGAGCTCGAACGCCGCGGACTGACGGAGTTCTTGTGATCGGACTGCAACATCGCCATGACTCGAATCTCTCTGCTGACCTTCGTCGTGCTAGCGTCGTTGCTGAGTCAATCGCTTGATGCCGCCCCGCCGGTGGAGTCGCTCAAAACAAAGCCGGAGATCACGGCCACATTTTCGATTGTCGCTGTTGATCCGGAGAATCAGGTGTGTGGTGCGGCGGTGGCCAGCAAGTATCCGGCGGTGGGCAAGGTCGTGCCCTACGTGCGCGCCGACGTCGGTGCGTTTTGCACTCAACATCATCACGTGCCGAAGTGGGGCGAGCCGGCACTCGATCTGCTCCAACAGGGGAAACGTCCGGAAGCGGTCATCTTTGAACTGCTCAAAGACGACAAGGATTCCGGCCTGCGGCAGTTGGCCATCATTGACATGAAAGGACGAGCGGCCGTCCACAACCCGACAGACGCCCCCGCAGGCAGCCGCTATTGGGGAGCGATGGCCGGCCGCTTCTATTGCTGCCAAGGCAACACACTGACGGGACGCGAAGTCGTGGTCGCCATGTCGCAAGCCTACGAAGACACGGAGGGAAGTTTGACGGACCGATTGATGGCCGCACTCATCGCCGCGGACTGCGCCGGAGGCGATCATCGCGGACGGCTGGCGGCAGGAATGCGAGTGGCGAAGAAGGGCGTCGAGGGCGATTGGCTATCACTGCACGTCGATAGGAGTGACGACGCGGTGATCGAACTCGCGAAACAGTACGCCGAGCTGAAGCATGCGGCCAAAGGCGCATGGCCCGGCGGCAAACTTCCGTTCCAACATCCCTGTCCGGATCGGCCGAAACTGTCCACTCCGGCGAAAGACTGAGACGATTGCAAAACCATCTTGGGCAAAATCATCAGGCGCGGAAGCGGTTTGATATCTCCCTGATTTTGCCCAAGATGATTTTGCTTCTTTGCAACGAATGAGAGGTCATCATGCTGTCCTTGGGTCGAGACGTGTTGCGACGGCTTGGCGCCGGCGAAACGATCGAATCGGTCTGCAAGATGGCGGGCTGGACGCGGGCCGAGTTCGATTCCCGGTGGCAACGCGAAGCGGCGAGTCGGGCTCCACGCTGCGAGGGGCAAGTGGTCGCGTGCGTGCGAGCCGACGCGACGATCGAACGGGACCGCTGGGGCATTCCGCACATCTTCGCGGACAGTCATCACGACTTGTGGTTTGGCCTGGGCTTCGCGATGGCGCAGGACCGACTGTTCCAGATGGATTACCTGCGTCGCAAAGGACTCGGTCGGCTGGCCGAGGTGCTGGGTGCCGAAGGACTGCCGCTGGATCTCGTGGCTCGGACCGTGGGGCTGAACCGCATCGCTCAGGCGGAATGGTTGCGGCTCCCCGATGAGACGTGCGACGTGCTGCAAGCATTTGCCGAGGGCGTCAATGCCTGGATCGAACAGTGTGGCGAGCAATTGCCGATCGAATTCGATTTGCTCGACTATCGTCCGGAACCATGGTCGCCGCTGGACAGTTTAGCCATCGAGAACGAATTCCGTTGGTATCTGACCGGCCGCTTTCCAGTCGTCGTGATGCCGGAGTTGGCCAAGCGGGTGCTCGGTGACGGACCGCTGTATCGCGAGTTCTTGCTCGGCGAAGAGGATGCAGAAGCGGTTGTCCCGCCCGAGTCGTATCGCGACTTGCAACGCCAGCTTGGTAGCGAGGCGTGGTCTGGTTTGACTCAACGGCCGCGTGAGGACATCGGTCAGGCGACTGGCGATCCCGAAGGGACGGGGAGCAACAACTGGGTGGTTGCCGGACAACACTGCCGCTCCGGAATGCCGATGGTCGCCAGCGACCCGCACATCGCGATCGAAGTGGTCTCCTGCTGGTACGAAGCTCATCTCTGCGGTGGCGACTTCAATGTGGCGGGGATGGCCTACGTCGGCATGCCCGCAATCATGTTCGGCCGCAACGAGCGAGTTGCCTGGGGAATCACGAACAACATCTGCTCGCTGCGCGATTTGTATCAGGAGCGAACCGATGCAGCGCATCCGAACTGTTTCCAGTTTGATGGCCGCTGGGAACCGGCTCGCGAACTCATCGAGACCATCCACGTCAAAGGGGCGGAAACAATCTCACGCACGATCCGTTTCTCACGGAACGGTCCGGTGGTGGATGAGATTCTGCCGCCGCCTGCCGGAGTAGCTTGGACGCCCTCGTCCGAGAGATTGGTCAACAGCTCGGACGAGGGCGTCCAAGCTACGACGCTGAAATGGCTCGGCGCTGATCACGGTGGTTGGCTCACCTCACTCTTGGGTATCGACCGCGCTCGGTCCGTCGCCGAATTCCGTGAAGCGTTGCAACCGTGGCATGTGCCGACGTTTAATCTGGTCGTCGCCGATGTGGCGGGACAGATCGCCGTGCAATGCGCCGGGAGAATTCCGCTACGAAAACTACCTGAACGAGGTTACCGCCCTGGCTGGGATCCCGATCAGCAGTGGATCGGCTTGCTGCCGTTCGACGCGATGCCGCATGCCATCGATCCGTCTCGCGGCTGGCTGGCGTCAGCGAACAACCGGCTGGCGGGCGACGATTACCCGTACCCGCTGTACGGCACCTGGATCAGCGGGCATCGCGCGGCGCGTATTCGCCAGATGATCGAAGCGGGCATCGCGAAATCATCCGTGCGGAGCGGAACGTGTGGTAGCGGAACTCGTGAGAGTTCCGAGCTGAATTCTCACGAATCCGGCGACGAACGCGGCTTCACCTGCAACGACTTTCGTGACATGCACCATGACACGGTCTCGCTGCGCGCCGTGACGTGCCTCGCGCCACTCGTGGCCGCCCTGTCCGAGGTGACTGACTCGCAAGTCCAAGTCGCGATGCAGCACTTGCGAAATTGGGACGGACACATCGAAGCCGAACTGGTCGCTCCCACACTGTTCAATGTGTTCTTCAGCTTCTGGTCAAAGGCGGTCGCGGACGTGCATTTTGAAGGTGTCACCGCCGAACTGCTCGCGAAACAAGTCGAGGGAGTTGCCAGCCGACTGCTCGCGGACGATCCGCACGCCTGGTTTCCCGACGGGCAGCGAGTGCCCCGCATCCGCCGCGTCTTCAGCGACACGCTGGCCTACCTGACGCAGCGTTTCGGCACCGATATGTCGGCCTGGCAATGGGGCCGCTTGCATCGGCTGCCACTGAAGCACGTGCTGTCGAATCGCGGAGACTTGGGACACCTCTTGAATCATGGTGGCGGACCGGTGAAGGGAGACATGATCACGGTCTGCAACACCGGCAGCGGACCCGACTGGCTGGCGACTTCCGGAGCCGGTTATCGCCTGATCGCCGATTTGGCGACGAACCACTTGTTGGCCGTGGATGCTCAAAGCCAATCGGGCCATCCGGGTTCTCCGCATTACGCCGACCAATTCTCCGCCTGGAATTCCGGCGAGTACCACGTCCTGCCGCTGGACCGCGCCGAAGTTACTGCGCTGGCAGTGCAGCGGTTGCGACTGTGCCCTTTGAACTGAACATTGAAAGGCCAGATCATGGTGCGAGAGAAGTCTGTCTTTTATCTGCGCGAT
>CAYSHJ010000025.1:0-9279 GCA_964430385.1 uncultured Planctomycetaceae bacterium | reverse complement strand
GTACGACGAATCGGGCACGCCATTACGCGGCTGGCCGACCGAACCGACGTTGACGAGATGCTTCTGATTCGTCAGCCGGTACTCAAAATTGACTTCTTCCGGAGATAAGAAGTTCAAATCCTCGGTGAAGATGCCCGGAATGTGCGTATGGCCTTGAAAGCACCATTTTTCGACCAATCCGAAGATACGTTCCATCTTGCGTTGGTTGTAGATGTCTTCGGGAAAGACGTATTCGCTGAGCGGGTTGCGGGCGGAGCCATGTACGAAGAGCAGGTTGGGTTCGCGGCGGATGCGCGGCAATTCGCCGAGGAAGTCCCAGCGTTGCTCGCTCCCCTCGCCGGTTTCGAGCATCTGGCGAGTCCAAAAGATGGCCCGTTCGGCCCCGGCGTTGAAGCCTTCGGGATCGAAGAGCGCCCCCTGATCGTGATTGCCCAGGATGCACACGTCGCAGTCCATCACCTTGTCGATGCACTCGCGCGGGTTCGGCCCGTAACCGACAATATCCCCCAGGCAATAGGTTTCCCGAATGCCCAGCGACTTGATGTCGGCCAGAACGGACTCCAGAGCTTCCAGATTTCCGTGAATGTCGCTGATGATGGCTCGCAACGCAGGCTCCGCGACGAAAATGTCTTCTGCTTGATGAGCGAATTCCTGGGACGCTCTTCAGCCGCTCGTCCTCACACGGCACAAGCACGCCAAGGATGTGCCCTGAACCGGTCGACAAACGGTCCGGCAGTTTAGTGGTGACACGATTAGTGAGCAATCATCGCCTTTCGACCGCGCGGCGAGGACTGCTCCAGACGAGTGTTGCATTCCGGCCTAAATCTTCGGCTGTCAGGCAAACTCTGCCGAAAATGCCGGTTGTGCGAGGCCCAAAGAAGTCCCGGCCGCGACCAGGATTCTCATGGTGATTCGAAGCAGGCGATACTGGCTGTGAAACCATGCATGTAGTTCTTGCCGCCCACCGGGCCGAGTTCGCCCTGCGCGAAGAAGCCCGCCACAGGAATCGGACCGAGCAACCGTTGAATCGTGCCGGCGTCATGATGCGGCTCCGAGAACAGCCGCGTGCCGCGACCGTTGCAACTAAACAACAACGCCGCGCGCGTCGCTCCCGCGACACCGCGCTGGCTGGCCTCCAGCAGATGCACCAAATCGTCGTCCGCGGCGGCGGCGTCGCGCACGTGAAATTGCACCGTCTGGCCGACGCGGACCAAGTTGCCGATCGCGATCGCCCCCAAGTCTTGATCCGCGCCGATCACGTTCGCGATCAGAAAGTCGCCGCGCCGGAACGACGTTTTGTATTCGCTCATCGCCAGGCCCAAATGCAGCCCGTGCTGCACCAGCCGCTGATCGCGAGCGGGCAACTGCGGAAACAACTGGCGCAGTTGTTCGAGCGGCGGTTTGCCACTGACTTCGAACACGACGTTCCGTTCGGCCTTGGTCACGACGAACGTCGAGCCGATCGGACGACAACCTTGCGACACGATCGAACGCACTTGCGGTCCTCCACGCAACAACACCGCGACCGCTCCGTGAGACAAGCATTCATCGTTGAGAAACACGCGATTCGCTCCCGGACTTCCGCCGCTGGCCATTCCGCCAAGCAGCGGCACGCCGGGCAGCTCTTCGTTGACTCGACCGAGCACCGAATCGGCCACTGAGCTGAAAGGTTCGCCGAGCAAAAACAACGCCCGCGTGTCGGCCGCTTGTTCCGCGAGATCATCGGGGAATCCGATCGCGATCAGCCCGTCCGGCGTTTCGCCGAACTGAATGTGAAACGGAATCAGCTCCGCGCCCGGCAGCTTCGCGCTCCACAGACTCAACGCGGGACCATCCTCAATCTCTTCGCCGCCCCCAACCACAGTTTCGGCCACGCAACCGATGAGGACTTGGGAGTCGGACTTACTCCGAATCATCGCGGGCAATTCGTCGAAGCCGTCGGCATGCGCGTGAGAGACGAAGATAAACGACAAATCAGGCGCCGCACCGTCGAGTTGCCGTCGCACGTTCTCGCAGACTTCGCGCACGGCCGCCGACAAGTCAGCGTCCACCGAATGGCTGGCTGCGTATTGCATGAGTGACTTTCCGTTGGAGTTCACGCTTCCGCATGTTTCGAACAACATGCTAAAGAATGCACTCCATTTTTGGCGAGCGGGGCGGCGTCAGCCCCCCGGTGCTGTCGGGAAACCGGCCGGCTGACGCCAGGCCGCTCGCCTCAAATGTCTGACGGACGGCCGCGTGCGGTATAGCTCTCACCCGTGCGACTCATGCGCCACGCAGCGGCAATCGCGATCACGGCCGTCTCGATTCGCAGGATCAGCGACCCGAGACTGATCGGCGTCACTCCCGCAGCGATGGCAGCAGATAGTTCTTCATTCGTGAAGCCACCTTCGGGGCCGATCAAGACCTGCGTTGAGGACAACTCAGTGACTTGCTGCAGCGCGTCGCCGATAGACAGTGTCGCCTCCGGGTGAGCGACCATCGTGCGGCATTGTTCCGGGTTGATCGACCGCAGCATTTCGGTGAAGGATGTCAGCGAACTCAGCCGCAGCAATCGAGATCGACCACATTGTTTGCACGCGGCGATTACAGTTTGCTCCAGCTTGTCGATTTTCCCTTCGCGCGGCTCGACCACGCTGCGAGCAGTCCGCAATGGGATGATTCGCGAGACACCCAATTCGGTGGCCTTCTCAACCAACCAACGCGCTCGATCTCCCTTCGGCAACGCGGTCGCCAGTATGAGTTCTCCTGTTTCGGCGGGTGTCGTCCAAGTCGCAACGACACGTACTTTGGCCGAGCGTTGACCGCCTTGAATGATCTCGGCCAGCGCCTCGTCACCCTCGCCGTTGAACAGACCGATGCGGTCGCCGACTTTCGCTCGCAGCACGTGCAGAAGGTGATGAGCCTCCGTCCCGTCGAGTTCCAGCGTGGCAAGCTGTAACGATTGCGGAAGGAAGAATCGTTCGACCGACGTTTCTGTCTGAGCGGGTTGTTGCCGGGTCATGGGTGGGCCGGGGCGATGCCGAAAACGGAAGTGTGATGGTAGTTCCGGCTTTAGCCGGTTTCTCGCCGCCTGAGGGCGGGACGATCAGCTTGGAGAAGCGTCATGCACGAGCGGTATTGGGAACTGAACGGCTCGCCGTTTCAAGGCACGGTGGACTTGCGGTGGTTTTGGGAAAGCCCCGCCTACGACGAAGCGGTCGCTCGTTTGCTGTACGTGGTCGAGCAACGTCGCCGATTTGGCTTGATGCTCGGCCCCGCGGGAACGGGCAAGACGCTCGTGCTAAGAGCCGCACAACGCGATGCCGAACGGCTGGGCCGATCAGTCGCAGCCGTCGACTTGTTCGGCCTCGACAGCCATGAACTGCTCTGGCAATTAGCGATCGCATTGCGGCTCGGGCCACGCGACGGCTGTTCGCGGTGGTGGCTGTGGCATGCGATCTGCGATCACCTGCAAGCGCTGCATTCCGCTCACGTGCCGGCGGTGTTGATCCTCGATCACTTGGAACGAGCCGACGCCGATTGCCTGGAAGTGCTCGAACGACTGCTGCACTTGGACGCCGCGAACGACGGTTGCCTAACGATCCTCGCCGCGGCGCGAGACAACTTCGACGAACAAGTGATCCCCGAATTGACCGAGCTGTCCGAATTGCGGATCGAGCTGCCACTCTGCAAGCGTCGAGAAACCGAACAGTTCGTCACCGGCCTGCTGCACAAAGCCGGCTCTGAGCGAGAGGTCTTCACTCCCGGCGCGTTCGACTTACTGCACGAAATCAGCCAGGGAGAACCGCGAGCGATCGTTCGTCTCTGCGACCTGGCTTTGGCTGCTGGCGCGCATCAGGAACTACTCCACATCGATGGCGAAACGCTCCTCGCCGTCGCCAGCGAGCTGCCAACTTGGCCGCGTCGACGGGCGGAGAGCTTGGCTTTGTCCGGAGTGCTGTAGCGGCGGGCCGCCTGCGGTACAATCCTCCGCGCCGAAGAAGAAATTAGACGAGGTCAAACCCGTTCGACGGCTCCTGACTGGCTGGACCGCAGCACCGCTTGCGTGAAGTCGAACACGGGCAACGCGCACTCCGGTGGAGCGGCCGCGGGCGTGCGGAGCAGCAATTGATCGAGAAAGCCGCTAACCGGATTGCCCAAGTGGTCGAGTTCCGGATGTGCAAATGGGTCGAGTCCGAGCACCGACTGCCAATACGTTTCCCTGACTTTTAAGGGTTCGAGCGAAGTATTCCGTCCGATCCAAATTTGCCAATCGCGGAGCAGCAGATCGGCCTCTTCGCAATGCAGGTGCAAGTCCTCGCGAAACGTCTGCGCGTGGCCGGTGAAATGCATCGTCAGCAACAGGTCTTGTTCGAGCCGCGCGGAGAGCGACGTCACGATCTCGACGCGGCTGCCGCACGTTTGGCTCCGCGCGAACACATCGATCGGCGTCAGCCCGGTCACGAAGAAGATCGCGTCGATCTTGTGGCTCCCCGCGTCGCCGAGGAAGCCGCCGAGGTTGACTGTCGGATCGTCGCGCCATGTGCCGCCGATCGTTTGTTGCCAACGCTCGGAATTGATCGACGTCACCGCGCGCACGGCGCCCCATTTTCCGCACTGGATTTCTTCGCGCAGCAGTCGATACACGGGCCAGTACCGACGTTGATAGGCCACCGAAAGGACTGGGACTATTTCCCCTGGCCCCTCCTTCGGAAGGGGGGGAAAAGGACTGCGACAGTCCTCGATCAGCGAGACGATGTGTTCACGGCGATTGACGAGCGGTTTCTCGCAGAGCACATGCCAACCACGCGCACGACACGCACGGATCTGCTCGAAGTGCAGCGACGTCGGCGAACAGATGATCGCCGCGTCGGCTGTCGTCTTCGCCAACAAGTCATCAAAGTCCGTGAACCCGCGGGTATCCGGAGCCAATTCGCGTTGCAATGCCTCGATGGCGTTCGTGTCCTTGTCGAATAATGCGACGACTCGCCCGCGACCATCCGCGAGCAAACGTTGGACATGTATGCGGCCCATGCGCCCGCAACCGAGGATCACAAAGTCGAGTATTCGTTCCCGTGGTGACATTGGTTGTCCTTGTTTCTCGGCGCCAAACTGCGGCTTTTACTGTTGCGGTACGCCGTGAAAGGAGTTGGAATTCTACGGAAGTAATGTGGCTACCGGCAGAACTCCAACTGCTCCGTCACAGCCGCCGCCGCATTCGGACGCGCGAGTTCCCGCATCGCCTGTCGCATGCGTTCGCGGCGTGATGCGTCCGAGATCAACTGCGACAGCGAGTCGCTCAACCGTCGCGCTGTCTCCGCCGCATCAACTCCTTCTTCGACAATCATCACCGCGCCACGATCAGCGAACATTCGCGCGTTTAATCGCTGATGATCATGCGCCGATTTCAATATTGGCAGCAGAATCGCCGGAACCCCGGCACAGGCGAGTTCCGCCAACGTCGTCGCACCGGCACGCGAAATCACACAAGTGGCTCTGCGATACACCGTCGCCATGTCGCCCCAAAAAGGCTGCGTCTCGAACTGCAACGGCACAGCCGCGGACCGCTGGCGAATCGACTCGTAGTCAGCCGCACCGGTTTGATGCACAATCCGCCAGCCCGCCAGTTGCGTCGCAAGTGATGCCAGCATGCCGAACGCCGCGGCGTTCAGCGTAGCCGCTCCCTGACTGCCTCCCAAGATCAGCAACGTCGGCGGCGAATTTGAATCGGTCGCCGCGAATGTCGCGAGTTCGGCGATTTCGCGGCGGATCGGGTTGCCTGTCACGACCGCTTTCACGCCTGCGGGAAAGTGTTTCCAAGTCTCTACAAAGGGCAAGCAGACGACATCCGCGAAGCGACTCAGCCAGCGCGTCGCCTGACCCGGAAGGACGTTTTGTTCCAAGAGCACAACCGGCACGCCACTTCGCCGCGCCGCCAACACCGGCGGCACGCTCGCGAATCCGCCAAGCCCAATGACGACATCGGGTTGCTCTGCTGACAACAGCGTTCGCGCGATGCGATAAGCTTGCCCATTTCGGACAACCGAATTCCAGATTCGTCCCGGAGTCAGCGACGGCGGCACGGACGGCAACGGGACATGTTCATACCCGGTAGCACCGACGATCTGTTTTTCCAGCGGCCTCATCGAACCCCAGAATTGGATTCGTGTGTTGGCGTCACGACGGACCAACTCATCCGCGACGGCGATGCCGGGAAACAAATGTCCGCCCGTGCCGCCACCGGCCAAGATCACGCTTCGTCGTTTTGGCACTGTGGTCATCAAACGCAACTCAGGGTCATCAAGAGCAAGTCAGTTCGAGACGCGAATGTCGGAGAAGTGTTTCATGGAGACCGATCTTCGAACAAGGGGTCGGAGTGACGAATTCCCGTTTGGCGCGCGAACACTTTGTGAGACGTCAAAGCGGCTTGCTCAGCACGGCGTGAGAACGTACACCCGCCCCATGACCTCTCGCCCGGAGATTTTGATTCTTGGCGGCAGTGCGCGCGCCGCCGCCGGCAGCGCCTTGCGCGCGGGCTTGCAGCCGATCTGTGCCGATCGGTTTGGCGACGAAGATTTGCGCCGCATCGCTCGCGTGCTACCGGTCGACGATTATCCAAGCGGTTTGCTCGCGGCCGTCGAGTCCTTGCCGCCCACGCCCTGGATTTATACTGGCTCGCTGGAAAATGAACCGACGTTGATCGCAGCGATCAGCCGTCGACATCCGCTGCTGGGCAATCCGGCCGACGTACTTCATCGAGTCCGTGATCCATTTTGGTTGGAGCGGACGTTGCGTAAACACGATCTCTTGTCGTTGCGTGTTCGGACCGCGAGCGATCCTTCACCGAGCGACATCCGATGGCTGATGAAACCGTTGCGAAGCGGCGGAGGACTTGGCGTTCGCATTTGGGACGGCTGCCGCAATTCATCGGACATGGACGTCTACCTTCAAGAGCATCGTCACGGGCAGCCGATGTCGGCGTTGTTCGTCGCGTGGCCGGACGAAGTTCGCTTCATCGGACTTTGTCAACAGTTGATTGGCTACCGTTTCGGGGCTCCGACGGAGTTCGGATACGCCGGCTCGATCGGTCCGATCGAGGTGTGCCGCGGCAGTCGTGAGCGGATTGAGCGACTCGGCCAACTGCTCGCCAAAGCGGCTCGGCTGCGAGGACTCTTCGGCATCGACTTCATTCTTGCGGACGACGTCCCTTGGCTTACCGAGGTCAACCCCCGTTATACCGCGTCGGTTGAAGTGCTCGAACGCGCATGGGGTTTACCAATTGTTGCATGGCACGTTTCGGCATGCACAAGATCGGGTCCGGCGACCGAGTCGTCAGGAATGACGACTCCCGACCGCGTCGTCGGCAAACAAATCGTCTACGCCACCAAGAACTTCGTCGCACCGAACTTGAATGTTGTCGCGTTCGAAATGGACTCGCTCGCTGATATTCCAACACCCGAAAGCCACGTCGCCACCGGCTGGCCGATTTGCACGGTGTTTGCGGAAGCCACGAACTCGGAGACCTGCCGACAGCGACTGGAACAAGCGACGAGCAAAGTCTTCGACGCCATTCATTCACTTCAAGACTGAGCCTGCCACCGCCGCGTCATCGCCCTGACAGTTCATGCACCGTCTGCACAATGCGGTCTTCCAAGCCTGTCTTCCATTTCGAGGGCTGCATGTAGACGATCATCGAGCTTTCGCCTTCGTAGCCTCCTTCGGCCAATACACGCTCCGACGGGATGTAGGCCATCACGTCGTTGGCATAGCCGGTGACCCACGTCTTGCCTTGGCCAAGCTCCTGCTTCAGTCGTAGCGAATAATCCACGACCACTTCGCCACCAAGCGCGACCCACGTGACGGAGTCTCCCAACTTCCAGACTTGCACCGGGTACGGGTACACCGCCGCAATCGACTTGCCAGCGTTGAGGTCTTTCAAAAAGAGACTGGCTCGCGTCCGTTGGTAGCGGTCCGTCGATTTCGCAACCTTTTCGATTTCTTCACGTGCTGGGATGGTGGCAAATTCGAGGTCGATTTCTCGAAAGGCCGTCCGCAGCGGACCGTTGACCGCCGACATCTCGCCGCCAATCACCTTCTCGACCGCCAACGCCAGCATCCGGCCGTACTGATCGGCGATCTCGACTTTGCGACGCGGCAAAGGATTCTGATCCGCACCACAGCCACTGAAGAACAACGCCGTCGCGCCGGGATGTCGTTCTTCCAAATACAACTGCGCGAAACCGGCGTAGTCGCCGCAAAATTGGTAAAAACTCAGGACCGTGTTGTGGCAGGCATAACCGAAGATCGTACCGCGCAGCCTTAAGCCGTCGGCCGAAAGAACTCGCAGCACGGGCACTTCGTGATCGAACGGCCCGGTGCCGATCGGCACTCGGCGATTCGATGCGAAGCCGCAGTTACCGATCCCCGTCGCCAGCCGCGCGGGCTGCAAATCGGCCAACGCCTGATCGATCGCCGACAGCACCAATTGGTCCAGACGTTTTTGGTTTTCGCGCACCACGACCCAGTCGTCTTCTTTCATGTCGAGCATGTGCGACAGTGCCTGATCGAGCGCCGGTCCGCAGTGCGTGTGCGAGCAGCTCAGTAGCAGATCAGCTCGCGCCAGCCCGTGTTTCTCCGTCACCGCGACCGTCAATCGTTGAGCCATTTCGCGCGGCACGCCGATCAAGTCCAGCGAAACAAACACCACACGATGTCCCTTCGGGTCTTGCAAAGCGGCCGTACGAACAAACAAGTCATGTACTTTCCCTTCCGACGCATGCTCCCGCCCGCCATAGCCGCTCAGCCACATCGGCTTCTCCGGTGTAATGACGACTCGTGCAAATCCCGCCTTCCAGGCGGAACTCGATTCCTCAGCCAAAGTCAATGTGGCCGGCATGGCGATGGTCGTCAGTAAGGCAAACAGGTGAATCAGATTTCGTGGCATGCTCGGATTTCTCCTTTGACGTTGGTCCGTTGTCAGTAGTCGGCTGTCAGTGGTGGGTTGACGATCATCACATCAGGCAAGAGCGCCCGCGACAAGTGATCGTCGAAGCCGCGGCACTCCAAAGCTGTGAAAGAATTGACTCTCAGGCGAGCGGGGCGGCGTCAGCGCCCCGGTTTTCAGCAGCCATCATGACCACCGGGGGGCTGACGCCACCCCGCTCTTGTGTCCTGTTTAACTCTGGCAATGGAGGAATGGAAACATGAAGTGACCAGAAACCATTCGTTGGAACCCAGTGGGTATTCACTCCCACCCGGTAGCGTTGGCCGACGGGCCGGAAGCGAGTCTTGCGTGGG
>CAYSHJ010000024.1:0-15023 GCA_964430385.1 uncultured Planctomycetaceae bacterium | reverse complement strand
CGAGTCTGCGCCGCGTGCCACAAAATCTACGGCGAAGGCCCGGACATCGGCCCCGACATCACCTCGAACGGCCGCAACGATTTCAACCAACTCCTCTCGAACGTGTTCGACCCCAGCCTGGTCATCGGAGCCGGCTATCGCGTCTGCACCGTCGTGAACAAAGCCGGCCGAGTCCAAAGCGGCCTGCTCGTCGAAGACAGCCCGCAGCGAGTCGTCCTCAAACCCGTCGCCGTCGCCGCGAAGGCCGCGAACACGACGGATTCTCCCGTGATCGTCGGCAAACTGGAAATCATCCCGCGCGACGACATCGACGAATTCAAAATCAACGAACTCTCGCTGATGCCCGAGGGCCTCGAAAAGCAACTGACCCCGCAAGAGATCACCGACCTCTTCGCCTTCCTGACGCTCGACAAACACCCGAACGACAAATCCGCGAAACGTCTACCCGGCGTCTCCGCCATCACCCCACGCGACAGCACCAACCCCGCCGAGTTCCCATCGTTGATCGCCGAAGTCCTCCCCGGCTTCACCACGACTGCCTCCGGTGAACTCGGCATCGGCCTGCTCAACAACCACTTCGGCCGAGACAGCGTCCTCCGCACGCACCCCGTTTCTCGCGACGCGCCCTGTGTGCTGACTCAAAAACTGACCCTACCTGCCGGCAAGAAATCCGCGCTGATCCTCGATGTCGCTCACGACCCGCGCGGCGACTGGCGACTCGTCGTCCGAGGCAACGGCGAACGCCTCGCCGACGAAATGATTTCCAAAGACACCTGCCGAGACGGCTGGCGCTCGATCACTGTGGACCTCAATAAATTCGCCGACCAAGACCTCAAGCTCGACCTCGTCAATCAAGCCAACGACTGGTCCTACGAATGGGGCTATTGGGGCGGCGCAAGGATTGTGAGCGAGTGACGCGAGTCGGGGGATCATTGTGTCCGGAAACACGGAGTGTCGTGCCCACTTTGACCTCAATCAGCCCGAACGGCTCAAGCTCAGAATGCCAACAACAGCAAACAGGCAGACGGTTCGCATCGTGCGCCAAAAGTAGTCAATGGCAGCCAGAGGTCCAAGCAAAGCCTTACAGCCTCGCGGACTTCGTATGGTCACGCTTGTTGATCGCCGATACTCTCCTGCGCAAGCAGACTGTGGTCCGTGACGAAAGGAATCTCCAATGAGTACGCAATTGCAAGAACCAGAAAAGGCGACGTTTGTCGAAACGGCTCTGAAGCTCAGCGGCAAGAGCGACGAAGAGGCCAAGAAGACCGGAGCACTCGACCGCGCCGACGAGCAGGTCGAGGCTCTGTTCGCCAAGAAATATCAAACGTCCGGCAGCCCAGTCCATCGTGCGGTGTGGGACAATTCGTTCCCGGTCGACTTGTTCCTATCGCCCGAACCGACCACGCCACCGGCGTGCGAGAAAGTCATGCAGGCGTCGTTGGAGGTCGTGCGGCGGCACGTCCGCGCCAAGACGCTGCTCAACGAAGAACGCAAAATCACCGATCAAGTGCTGAACGAACTCGGTAAGGCGGGTTACTGGGGTTTGCTGGTCGATCGCGAGTACGGCGGCAGCAATGTTCCGTTCATGTCGTTTGCTCGGTTTCTGAGGCAGATGGCGACGGTCGATCCGACGGTTGCGGGACTGGCCTCCGTTCACGGCTGCATCGGTGCCGTCGATCCGATTCGGACATTCGGTTCAGCCGAACAAAAGGCCAAGTACCTACCGCTGCTGGCGAGCGGCCAGCGACTGTCGGCGTTTGCGCTCACCGAGTCGTGTGCCGGATCGGATCTCACGGCGTTGCGTACCGAAGCGAAGCTCGACGGAGACCAGTACGTCGTCAACGGTGAGAAGCTGTTCATCACGAACGCGATCGCCGGCCGCACGATCGGCTTAGTGTGTCTGGTCGACAAGAAGCCGGCCGTGCTGATCGCTGACCTGCCGGACCAGGAGAACGATCAGTTCCAAACCAAACGCTACGGTCTGTACGCGCTCAAGCATTCGTACAACAACGGGCTGCTGTTCAAGAATTTCAAAGTCCCGAAAGAGAACCTGCTGGAAGCCGGTCGCGGCGACGGGCTGACGATCGCGTATCATGGCCTGAATCGCGGCCGAGTCGCGTTGTGTGCTAACGCCGCTGGAACCATGCGCGCCATGCTGGCCAACATGCTGCCGTGGGCTCGCTTCCGCAAAACGTACGGCGCGGCGATCGAAACGCGCGAACTGGTCCGCCGCCGCTGCGGTCGCATGGCCGCGCTGATCGTCGCGTGCGATGCGCTCGTCGATTGGTGCGGTTGGCAGCTCGACGAAGGATTCCGCGGCGAGATGGAGTGCATCATCGCCAAGATCTTTGGCAGCGAGGCTCAGAAGGAAGCGGCCATCGAGTTGTTCATGAAGACACACGGCGGCCGAGCTTTTCTGCATGGACACCTCTTCGGCGACAACGTTCATGAGTTTCTCGCGCCCTGCATTTACGAGGGCGAAGGCGAAATACTCGGCATGGCGTTCCTCAAGTCGCTGATCAAAGAGCACGGCACAAAGTTCTACGAGCCGATCGGCAAAGCCCTCGCCGCCGCCGGCTTGAAATCTTTCAACCCGCTGAACCCCGCGCACGTTTGGGCTGTGCGTGATGAGATTGGTCCGTATGCAAAATGGCGAGTCAGCCAGTTTTTCGGCGGAGCGAGCAAAGCCGCGCTGCCAATGAGTGGCCCCAGCAAGCTCCGCGAGCATGCTCAATTCGCCGCGAACCAATTGCAGTTGTCGCGACTGGCCGTCGACGGACTGATGCAGAAATTCAAATTGGCTCTCGCCGACCGGCAATGTTCGATGGCCGAGCTGTCACTGCGGATTCAAGATCTTGTCGTGATGCTGGTCACGGCCTTGTGGGCCTCGCGTCGCAACGACGAGCTGATCCACACCGCCGCCGACATCCTGTGCCAAGACCTCCGCCGCAAGTTCACTGGCGAGCGGCCGTCGAGCAGCTACTACAAGACCGTCACGAAACTCGGCGAAGCCATCGCCGCCGGCGGCTTCAGTGCCGTCACGGGTATCGATGAAACTGAAATCCTCATGCCTTATTCGGTTTAGCAAATCACGAGCATCGCGAAACCTGGCGTTGGCTCGCCGGACGAGCCACGGTCATGTTATAGTCCCGTGTCAGTTGGCTGGCACTTAGGTCGTCTCCTGAGAAGACATTTTTATGCCGCTACCGATGAAATCGCTGCGTGAAGCGTCCAGCGCGTTAGGAATCCCGGAGTCCGAGATTCGCGCCCTTGTCGATTTAGGGAAAGTTCGCGCTGTACTTAAGAAGGGCGTCCCGACATTCGCCCCCGATGAGATCGCCAAGATGATTCGACAGAGAAAAACTCTGCCGGAGTCTCAGAAGAAATAACGGCCAGTGGCCCACAACGGCCGCAACATCGGCGATGCTCTTCCATTGCGAGCAGCGTCAGGTCGTCAAGCCCGTTCGACTTTCTTCCTGCTAAGTCCAGCCCATTCTATTCATCCCCGGTCCAACTTCACGTGGCAGGCCGGAAGCCGGGAACAATCGCTACAACCTAACAGTCCAATGCTCGGTCATTTACCGCTCGGGCAACATTTACCATTCTTAACTATCTTCGCTGGATTTGTGGGCCTAGTCTGTCCGAAGCCTCCGTAAGTGAATATCCCCATAGTCATTCTTTGGACATCGAGATAATGACCCCAATTCGCCGACCAGCCCACACTGACATCGTGAACGCGGTCGTTGAGAGACTCGTGTGCGAGGGAGTCGATCTGAAGACTGTCACCTTGGACGAGTTCAAACAGCGATTGCAGGAGACCATCGGCTGGATGACCAACAATCAAATTCACGCCACAACGACGGTCCACTCCACAACGACGGCGGTTTGAGTTCATCGCGACTCGACGAATTCCAAAACTGACCGAAGGCTTTAGCGTTTTGATCGAGAGTTTTGCACCTTGGCGGCGATGCGACTCAAGACTTGCTGCGCTCGTCGCTCACCGTCCTGACCAGCGCTGGAATACGTTGCTCGCATATTGTTGACGAGCGTTTGCAGCATTTTGCGATAGGCTTCGTAGTCTTGCTGGACCTGGTCGCAGCCGTTGAATCGCTGACGGGGGACGACGAATTGGTCGTAAATGGATTCGAACCGCTTCTTTTTTCCGGCGTAAACGGTCTCGCCCACGTCGTGTTCTTTGATAAACCGCGACAATCGTGACGCGGCTTCTCGCAACCATCGTCGGGCATCCTGCCAGTCATCTTGGTCTTCCCGGCTGGAATGCAAGCGTTCCTCCGGCGACAAGTCTCGATTGAGCGAACCCAGGCGGCTCGCCATACCTGCGAGTTGCTTCCGCAGCATGTCCAACTCCTTTTCCAGATGCAGACTCGCTTTCCAGTCCGCGCCCATTCGCTCGAAAAGTTCCGTCGGCTGGCCGGTTTCCTCGAGGACAGGCCCGGGCATCTGTGGTGTGAGCATCTGTGGTGCGGTTGCCACAGGCGGCGCGTGGAGGTAGACGACAATGCTTCGGTCGACTCCCGGCGCGGGCTCGGGGATGGCTTGGTTCAAAAACGGAGTCGTTCCCTGCTGTCCGTCATAAGCCACGCCGTACAATGACCACATCGCGACCCAACTCGGCTCGACGCCGGCGGATTGCAGGAGGTTCCGCAGCGTCAATTGCACGGGATGCGGATGCGTTCGATATGTTTCGTCCGGAATCGTCAGGACCAGACCGTGAGGGACATGAGACGGCTTGAACCAGGTCCAAACAAAGCTCTGCGGAGCATCCGCCAACGTGATCATTTCCCACGTCATTGACGGAGGTCGCGCGGAAAACTGCGTTCGCAGGTCGATGGAATTCATCGTGCATCTCGGCGGATGGCCAACGTCCGTTTGCGTCAAGATACGTCAGACGGAAGAATGCTGCTGGCCCATTGGGGAACGATTGCCATGACAGAAGTATCTGAGACAGAACGATCGCCGCAAGACATTCTTTGTCCTCATCCTCCGCAATGCTGCTAACGGTTGTCCGATCCGCTAACGTATTCGACGGTTGGAACCACTACGACCATTGGCACGGAGCCTGTTCGCAGATGCCTCGCATTCGTCAACTGGATGCTGCGGTCGTCAACAAGATCGCCGCGGGTGAAGTCATTGAGCGTCCGGCGAACGTCGTCAAGGAATTGCTCGAAAATAGCCTGGATGCGCTGGCGTCGCGCATCGAGGTGGACATCGAGAATGGCGGCAGCGAGTTGATTCGCATCGTCGACGACGGCGAGGGGATCGATCCCGACGACCTGTTGCTGGCTGTGTTGCCGCACGCCACGAGCAAGCTCGCGACAGCCGACGACTTGTTTCGTGTGCAGACGATGGGTTTTCGCGGCGAGGCATTGGCGTCGATCGCCGAAGTCAGTCGCGTGCGTCTGCGCAGTCGCACTCCCGACGTCGACACGGGACACGAGATCGAAGTCGATTGTGGACGCATTCGCCCGCCGCTGCCGTGCGGTTGTCCGGTGGGTACACAGATCGAGGTCCGACAACTCTTCGCCAACACGCCGGTGCGCCGCAAATTTTTGAAGTCGGTTGCGACGGAGTTCGCGCACGTCGCCGAGCACTTCACTCGGATCGCCCTCGCGCATCCGCGACTACATCTGATACTGCGGCACAACGGCAAGCCGGTGTTCGAACTTCCCGGCACGCCGCAGACTCTCGATCGCATCCGGTTACTCTTCGGCAACGAACTGGCCGACGATTTGATCGCCGTCGAGTCGGAAGCGAGCGGCGTGCGGATGTGCGGTTACGTTGGACATCCGAGCATTCACAAGTCGACTCGCAAGAGCCAGCATTTGTTCCTCAACGGTCGCTGGATTCAAGACCGGTCGTTGCAGCACGCGCTCACGGAAGCGTATCGCGGTTTGCTGATGATCGGCCGGCAGCCGATTGCATTTGTGTATTTGGAAGTCCCCGCCGGCGAAGTTGACGTCAACGTACACCCGACAAAAACGGAAGTCCGGTTTGCCGACGGACAGGCGTTGTTCCGCCAACTGCTGTCGATGCTGCGCACAAAGTTCCTCAGCCTGAATTTCGAATCCACGATGCGGCTGCCGACGTCGACGGGTGGCCACGGCTTCGTCGCCGCCGGCGCCGGTCCGCGTCCACGCGGTGTCGAACTTCAGAGTTGGTCGCCGTCGAACAGCGTCGCGCAGTCGAATTTGTGGAACAACGCGCCGCCCCCGTCGGTCGAGCGTCCTCACATCGAGACGTTGATTCCGGAGCGAAGCAGTTTGGAATCCGGCTGGCCCACGACGTCCTCTTCAAGCAGTTTCCCTCAGCAACCGATATCGGCGAACGAAGCGTGTGCAACTTCCGCCGGCGACACGTCTGTATCGAGTGTTGTTCCCGTGGAGGAATCGTTGACTGCGTCGCGCACTGTTGAGACTTCTCAAGACATGACTGGCGACGCAACATCGCACAGTCGGCCCGACTCGAACGCTCGAGCCATGCAGATTCGCGACACGTACATCGTCATCGAAACCGACGAAGGGCTGACCGTCATCGATCAGCATGCCTTACACGAACGGATTTTGTACGAGTACCTGCGGCCGCGCGTGCTGAATCATGCGGTCGAATCGCAGCGCATGCTGGTGCCGGAGACGGTCGAGTTGACTCCCAAGGAAACCGCGTTGCTGCTGGAGTACAGCGAAGTGCTCACGCAGCTCGGTTTCGGCATTCGAGAGTTCGGACGTCAGACCGTGCTCGTGGATCGCTATCCAGTCATGCTGGCAAAAGCCAATTTGCCGCAGATTGTCAAAGACCTTGCCGAGCAACTCGACCAACCTGGTCAACAACCCAACCGCCGCGATCTGCTCGACTCACTGCTGCACATGATGTCCTGCAAAGCCGCGATCAAAGCCGGTCATCGCCTGTCTCCCGAGGAGATCGACAGCCTGCTCGCCCAGCGGCACCTAATCGACGACGCTCACCATTGCCCGCACGGTCGTCCTACGGCGCTCGTACTCACGGAGAATGAGCTGGAGCGGCAATTTGGACGACTGGGTTGAAGACAAGTAGGCAGAAAGCAGTGGGCAGAAAGCAGTGGGCAGTAGACAGTAGAAAAATGTATTCTCAGATGGCGCGGATGATTTTCAACATTCATATCGGAAAGGACATCATGGCCAGCGACTCGACCCTGCGAGGGCATCGTGATCTGAAGGTGTTTCAGTTGGCATATCAGGTCACAAGTTTGGCTAGATTTCGCTCAGGATTGCGGCTACATCGAGCCACTATTGCGAGACAGTTTGACAGCGAGACTCGAAGACGTCGGTCAAATGCTGGGTAGCATGATGGCGAATCCCGATCCATTTCTGCTTAAGTCCATTCGCTGATTGCGCCGTTGCCGTTCACTGCCTACTGCTTTCTGCCTACTGCTTACTGATTCCCTATGATCTGCGTCAGCATCGGACGAACACGACACAAGATGATGGTCCTGGAGCATCAGGCCCTCGCTCAAAAAGGGGCCGGGTTGGTCGAGCTCCGGTTGGATTTTTTGACACACCTGCCTGACCTCGGGCGGCTGCTGAAGGATCGGCCCACGCCGATCGTTGTGACGATGCGTCGAGCCGAGGACAAAGGCCGTTGGCGCGGGAGCGAGGAACAGCGGCAGACCGTCTTGAGGCACGCGATTGCACAAGGAGTCGAGTACGTCGACTTGGAGTTGGACATCGCTCTGGTCATCCGTCGGTATGGCAAGACTAAGCGAATCATCAGCTATCACAACTTCAACGAGACTCCCGAAGACCTGGCCGACATTCACGCGCGGATGACGAAGCTCGATCCGGACATCATTAAGCTGGCGACGATGGCCAATTCTCCCAGCGACATGATCCGCATGCTGCAATTAGTCAGAAATGCCAGCGTGCCGACGGCCGGGTTCTGCATGGGTGAGTTTGGGCTCGCCAGCCGCGTGCTATGTGGCAAGTACGGCTCGCCGCTGACTTATGCGACATTCAACAAGGACCGCGAATTGGCTCCCGGGCAATTGTCGTTCGACGAGATGAAACGGATCTATCGCTACGACCAAGTCAACGCCGACACGCAAGTCTTCGGAGTGCTCGGCGACCCGCTGGCTCACACCCTGAGTCCGTTGATTCACAACTCGGCGTTTCAGCAACTGGGAATCAATGCCGTCTACGTGCCGTTCCGCGTTCCCAAGGACAAACTGTTCACGACGCTGAACGATTTTGACTGGCTCGACGTACGCGGCTACAGCGCGACGATCCCTCACAAGGAGGACATTATCGCCAAGGCGCAGCATGTCGACGAGGCCGTGCGGTCGATCGGTGCGGCCAATACCCTGTGGCGCGATGCCGGCGACGAGTGGCACGCGACGAACACCGATTACCTCGCGGCCATGCAGTCGATCTCGTTGGGTCTGCAAGCGGACCCCGATGATCAAAGCGTGTTGGCTGGACGCAAAGTGTTGATGTTGGGAGCCGGTGGCGTCGCCAAAGCGATTGGAACCGGCGTGGTCCGCAATGGCGGCTTGTTGATGATCGCCAGTCGCACGCACGCGCGCGCCAAGGAACTGGCCGAAAAACTTGAATGCCAGTATCTGCTGTGGGAAAACCGCGGTGCTCAGTTTGCGGACGTCCTCATCAATTGCACGCCGATTGGCATGCACCCCGACGTGGACGACTCACCCTTCGCCGATAACTGGATGCGCGAGAACATGCTGGTCTTCGATACGGTCTACAATCCCGAAAACACGTTGTTCCTGAAACAGGCTCGGCAACGTGACTGCCGCACGGCGTCGGGATTGGAGATGTTCATCCGGCAAGCGGCGGCGCAGTTCGAATTATTCACGGGCCAGCCGGCACCGATCGAGCACATGCGCGAGGTGCTCCGCCGTGAGATTTCGCCCGTCCGTTTAAATGCTTGAGATTTCTTTGGACATTAGGATCTGGACATTGGGATATCGCCACAATGGTCATCACCTTGGTCGGTTACCGTGGAACGGGCAAGAGCACGCTGGCCGCGCCACTGGCGAAGCGGTTGGGCTGGGAGTGGCTCGACGCCGACGCGGAGTTGGAGCGTCGTGCCGGTCGCTCGATCCGCGACATCTTCGCGACCGATGGTGAGCCGGAGTTCCGGAGGCTGGAACGCGAGCTACTGGCCGAGTTGTTGCAACGAGACCGATTGATCGTGGCGGCCGGAGGCGGTGCGATCCAAAACGAAGCCACGCGACACGACCTGCAAGCCGCCGGCCCGGTCATTTGGTTGCAAGCCTCCGTCGACACGATCGAACGGCGCCTCGCCACCGACCCGACGACGGGTGCTCGGCGACCGAACCTCACCACGACCGGCGGACGCGCGGAGATCGAACGTTTGCTGGCAATTCGCGAGCCGCTGTATCGCGAATGCGCCACCATCGTGCTCGATACGGACGCCACCGCGTCTGAACAACTCGTTGACCAAGTACTGTGTCAACTGCCGTTGAATCATGTTTCCACATAGCCGAATTCGCCAGAATTCCGTCTCACCGAGCTCAGAACTGACCTCTGGCGAATCCAGCGACTCTATTACTTCGACTGTATGAGTTTGTCTTGGCCCCCTGCCAGCTTGCCTGGCTGGGGTCAACTCAAACAGTCCAACTACCAGTATGTTCGAAAGCTGACGTGATTCCGTACGACTTGCCTCCCACGTTCATCCTTATCTGGCTGTTCCTGTACGGTGCCGTGCTGGGCAGTTTTCTGACAGTCTGCGTGCATCGGCTGCCTCGTCACGAAAACGTCTTCGCGGCGTGGCGCACGTTGTGGGACAAACCGTCGCACTGCGATCGCTGCCAGAAGCGGCTGTTGGCTCGCGACAACGTGCCGATCTTCGGCTGGTTGTGGCTCGGCGGGCGTTGCCGATTCTGCAAGCGTCGCATTCCGCTGCGATATCCGCTGATCGAACTGACGAACGGCCTGCTGTTCGTGCTGGTCTACGTACTGGAGGTTCCGTTGACGCGCTCGTCGGCGATGACGACCAGTTGCCTGACCAGCACGTTCGGCCCGTCATTCGTTGAGCTTGGCTCGGGCACACTCTTCAACAACCCGTTTGGTCTCTCCCCGGCCGCGATGTTCCAGTGGCGATACGTCTATCACCTCGTGCTGGTCGAAGCGCTCTTCGTGGCATCGCTGATTGACTGGGATTTGATGATCATTCCCGACTCGGTCACGTTGCCACCGATGCTGACGGGCGTGATTGGAGCCACTCTGTTCGGCAAGTTCTGGCTGGTGCCGGTCTGGTTTCAAGACCCCAGTGTGGTGAGGTCAACGTTCGCTTGGTTGACGGGCGACTGGAAAAGCAACTGGGTGATTCCGAAGGTGCCGGAGTGGATCAGCCAACACTCGCATTGGCACGGACTGGCGACGAGCTTAGCCGGACTGGTCGTCGGCGGCGGCATCGTGTGGGCCGTGCGAATCATCGGCCAACTCGCGTTGCGTCGCGAAGCGATGGGCTTCGGCGACGTCGTCTTGATGGCGATGGTCGGCAGCTTCGTCGGTTGGCAGCCGGTCGTTGTCGCCTTCTTCGTGGCTCCGATCCTGGCGCTCGCGGCGCTCGCCCTGACGCGAGTCCTGCGTTTCGATCGCGAGATTCCTTACGGGCCCTATCTCAGCGTGGGCACGCTCGGCGTGGTCTTGGGTTGGAAATGGATTTGGCCATTCGCCGAGCGTTACTTCTCGCAATGGCCGTTGCTGATCCTCATGGCCCTCGTGATGGCGGCTGCTTTGTTCCCGGCCTTGTATCTCTTCCGATTGATCAAAGTCGCATTCGGCATCCCGTTGTATCCCGACGACGATTCGCACGACGAATGGACCTCGGCCGATCAATTGTTTCACTTCTCCGGAGAGACCGTGGACCGTCAACAAGGCCATTGGCGCACGGAGTTGTGGCCCGGTGACTCAGCCGCTCGAGGACAGCGGCATTCGGAGCAATGGCAGCGTCCGAATCACTCCTGCTGGCGACAGCACTGGACCCGGCGGCCGTGAACGCGAGCGTTGATCGCCACATTCCGTGCGGCCGGTGTCGCGATTCTTCCAAGCGTACAAAGGATGGCCAGGTGGACCGAACAGGACTTCCGCATCCCAACCGCCGCGCATGGTGCCACTACCCACCCAGAGCGATCGTGATGAGCACTAAAATCACACCGACGCACGTTACGCCTGCACCGACGCGGAGCGGATTGGCTCCGACCGTGCGGCCCCACCAGCAGCCCAACCAAAATTGCAGGGCCAGCGCTATCAGATTGGAAAGCCGCGCCGCGAAAGTCGGATTCGAGACGACCAGGAACGGCACGAGGATTGGCAGCGTCGCCAGCAAAATGATGCAGGCCACGGCGATCCCGCCAAGGATGTCGTCGCGGTGGAGTCGAGGCGGTTCGCGATCGGTTCTCCGAGCGAGTTCCAACATCCAGCGGTAGATTTGCCCGCGTTCCTCAGGCGTCGTCAGTGGTTCCAATCGGTCGCCAAACTCCTTGCTGATCCGCTCAAGCGCGGCCTCTTCCGTTGGTGCGCTGAGCACTCCGTTCACAATGCGGGCTTTGCGACCGCGTTCAAACAGCGCGAGCATCGCAAACATCACGCCATCCACCACTCCCCAGGCCAAATTGCAGCCCAGGACCGCGAAGAACAATTCGCGGCTGTCCGCCTTTTCGATACCGAGGCGCACGGCACTCGTGATCCCCAGCGCCATGATCAACCCGAACAGAATCTCGCCGAGACGAGTCGCCGGATCGAGATGACGTTGAATAAACGACCGCATGAGAGCCACCGATCAAAAAGCGAAATGCGTCCGCAGGCCCAGCAGCCAGGTCGTGTCCACACGGGGCAATGCCGAGTCAATCACCTGAGCATCCAACGTGACGTGGAACGCCGGTGACACGACGAAGTTGTAATAAAACTCGCCGCCAACTTCGTCCCTCACGCCCAGACCGCGCAGCAGGTCTTCATCGCTCATGTCCAGGTAGAAAACGCCCAGTCCCCAGCCATCCTGCTTTCGACCGGGAAGCAATCCGATGCCTCCCACTCCGCCGGCGAAATTCCACTTCACGAAGTTCGGATTGCCGTCAGACAGCCCTAACCGCGTGAAGACACCCCAGCCACCTTCGGCATCTCCGTGAATAAATTGGTGCGCGTTGTAGTAGACGGCCCAAGTGTCCGCGGTGGTGGTCGGTATGGGCACTCCTAGCAAGATGCTGATGAGAACGAGACGCGGGTCAGCGGCAATGTCCGTGCGACGCGCGTTGATGCCATAGAGCAATCCGAACGTCTGCGCTCCCGCATGATCCGCCAGCGTGTGACCGAAAGTCCATTCGGTAGAGAAGGTCGTGCCGTGCCAAAGGTCAAAGGGATTCTCTCCGGCGGTCTCAGCCGAGCCGAACACCGAGAACGAACCAGAGACATTCTCAGTCGGCGTGAAATTGATCCCACCGCCAAGCGAAGCATTCGGCACCGTCGCATCCTCGACCATCGAGTACAGCAGGGCGAAGTTGAGAAAATGCGCATGAGACAGCGCGGAACCAGCAATCGCGTTCTCATCACCCATCGACGTGTTCAGCAACCCGCCAAAGACAGACACCTTCTCGCCAATCGCGTGCTCATAAGTCAGTTCGGTGATCGCCAAGGCATCGCGGTCGAACTTGTCCAAGACGATCGGAAACACAGCTTCATTGTTGACCGCCGCGATCGTTCCCGCGCGTTCCAAGACGGATCGCCCGGTGCGTGCCTGCAACCGAGTCTTCAACAATCCGCCCTGCCACCAACCCGCCTTGCCGGTATCGAGTTCCATTGGCAGGTCACCGCCCAGCGTGTGCCCGGTGTCGCCCTCATCGGAAAAGACCGGGAAGAATGGCCCCTCGAATCCGCCAGCGGGGACACCCTGAAAAACGTACGTCGCGGTGAAATTCACCGTGAGCCCCGACGTAGCCAGCCGTTCGCGTCGTCCACTCCAGTCGCCCGTTAACTTCTCGCGTGACCAGAGGTCAAAGTCGAGGCCGTCCGGCTCAGTCAGGCCGAACCCAGCGAGCGACGTGTCGTCGAGCTGTTGCCCCGAAGCCACGCCGGTCCACAGCAAGATCCCGATCAACGTTGCTGTCAAATTGGATTTCATGCTTGCTGCTTGCAGTGGCACTTCATCGGGCTTCGCACTTGTCCCTGGGAAATCGTTTGTCAGCCCCAAGATCCGACATCGAATTATCGACCAGTTGGCCGAGGCTTACATGAATCTGTTCCAACCTCGCAGGAGCGGTGCGCCGCTAGGCGATCGGCAAGACTTTCCTTACCCATGTCGCTGAAGTCGTGAGACTTCAGACCGAAGACTCACGACTTCGGCTACCAGTAAGCTATCTCCTGCCGTTCGCCTTAGGGACCGGCAAAAATCGCCTGATGTGGAACTTCAGTGTGACATGATCGCTCAGGGCCGCTCGGCATCGGGCAGTTCTTTCGGAGCGGAACCAAGGAAGAGTGCCAGCTCGAGCAGGAGACGCTCGACCGGACTCATCTCAGCACGCTCCGCCAGGACCGCGCGCGCCAAAGCAGGATGGTCGGTAATGAGACCGTCCACACCGCGCCCGATCATGGTAGACATCGTGACTTTGTCGTTCACGGTCCACACGAAGCCATCACGCGGATCATGATTGCTCAAACTCGGCGATCGCTTGATCCACCGAAAGATGTCGACCAAAGTAGCCGACGCGATCTTCCAGGCCCTCGGCCCGAAGCAAGTCGCGAACTTGGGCGTGAGCCTCGACCAGGCGCAACTGAACCCCACGCGAGTCGAGGTCGCGCTGCAGTCCCGACAGCATCCGGGCTCCGGCGACATCCACGCGCGGCGAATTGGAAAGATCACACACGGCGAGCCGCAGTGGTGCTGTCGTTTGAATCTTGTCCCACACGGTCTGACGCACGTAATCCGTGTTGAAGTACAGCAGCGACGATTCGACGCGAAAGACCAGTGCGCCGGGAATAATTTCGTTGTCTGGATGACGCTCGATGTCCGAATACCGCCGCGAGCCGGGAATGCGGCCAAGAAAGGCGATGTTCGGCCGCGCGGCGGCGGTGATCAACATCAGCAGAGACACCACCGCGGCCATGAGAACTCCCTTGAGGATGCCCAACAACAGCACGCCCACCAGGGCCACCATCGCGATTCTGAACTCGAATCGGCTGACCTGCCTGAGCCGCAGCAGTGCCGGAATGTCAATCAGTCCTCGAATGGCGACGAGCACGACGGAGGCCAGCACAACGGTCGGCAGGTTACTCAACAAGCCCGTCAAGAATAGTAGGCACACGCTCAGAGTGACCGACGAGAACACGAGCGCCAACGGCGATCGCGCGCCGGCCTTGTCGTTCACCGCCGATTGCGACAGGCCGCCGGCAACGGGGTAGCCCTGGCCGAACGCCACGGCGAAGTTGGCCGCGCCGAGGCCCAGCAACTCCTGACGTGGATCGACTTCGTAACCGTTCTTGGTCGCCAGCGTGCGGGCCGCCGAGACACTCTCGATGTAGGCCAGCAGGAAGCAGGCAGCGGCGAGCGGGATGATCCCGTCCACGTCGCGGACTCGTAACGAGGGTAGCCGCAGTTCGGGCAACCCCGGCGGCAGCTCGCCGATCACCTTCAATTCCCGTTTGCTGAGCGAAGTGACTGACATCACGACAATGGAAAGCACCACCACCGCCAGGGCCACGGGGCGGCCGGGCAACAGCTTCTCGCCGGCGAGCAACAGCGCAAGCGCCACCAGCCCGAACCCTAGCACGTACAAATTGGTTTCCGGAAGTTGTTGGGTAAGCGTCCAAAGCCGCTCGAAGAAGTGTTCCCCACCACCCTTCACGCCGAAGAGTTTTGGCAATTGCGTCAGCGCGATCGTCATGGCCGCCCCCGCCTTGAAACCGAGCAGGATGGTCTCGCTGACGAAACTAATCAGGGCACTCAAACGGAACAGCCACGCCAGCACACTCAAGGCGGCCATGACCAGCGCGGTGAGC